>JACZVJ010000033.1 GCA_022572725.1 Nitrospinota bacterium
TTCACAAGACGGGCGAAATAGGTGCGTTGAAGCTTGAGGTCCTCGGCGGCTTTGGTCTGGTTCCCATTGGCTCGGTGAAGCGCTTGCTCAATGAGGTAGCGACAATATTGGTCGACGGCGTCGTGATAGGGCAGATTTTCCGAAGCCGGGCCTGCGGGGATATTACTCCCCGCCAAACCCAATTGCTCCGGACCAATCGCTGGCTCAGAGGCCAAAACCACCGCGCGGGCGATCGCATTGTCCAGCTCACGAATGTTGCCCGGCCAGGAATAGCGCCGCATGGTTTCCAAGGCTTCGGGGGTCAACTCCATACCCGTTTTGCCCATTTCCCGGACATGGCGTTTAAAAAATAGTTCGGCCAAGGCCGGGATATCATCCGGTCTCTCGCGGAGGGGAGGCATAGAAAGGGCGATGACATTGAGTCGATAGAACAGATCCTCCCGAAATTTGCCGGCTCTGACGGCCGTGGGCAGATCTCGATTTGTCGCCGCAAGGACCCGAATGTTGACCCCGACCATGCGGGTCCCTCCCACTCGGTGAAATTCATGGTCCTGCAACAGCCGAAGCAGTTTGGCCTGGAGCTCAGGTGCCATATCTCCAATTTCATCCAGGAACAGGGTGCCGCCATCTGCCGATTCAACTTTCCCTTTTTGCAAGGTATTGGCCCCAGTGAAGGCACCCTTTTCATGGCCAAAGAGCTCGTTCTCCAGTAAGGTCTGTGTGAGTGCGACACAGTTGATGACGACGAAGGGCAAGTCCCTGCGCGCACTCCATTGATGTATGGATCGGGCGATTAATTCCTTCCCTGTTCCACTTTCACCCAGGAGAAGAACCGTGGCATCCGAATTCGCGGCCCGTTTGGCGAGATCAACCAAATTTTCCATCTTTTGGGTCGTCGCGACAATCGTACTGTACCGAGACTCCACCTCGGTTCGCAGGAAAGCCACTTGCCGCTTGAGAGAATCGCGCTCAAGGGCTTTTTGAATGACGATGGTCAGATGGTCTACATCCAGGGGTTTGGTTAGGAAATCATAGGCGCCGCATTTCATCGCTTCGACAGCTCGTGGAATGGTCGCGTGGGCCGTCATGACGATTATGGAAGGATACAGATGTTCCCCCCTCCAGGTGCTTCCATTGAGGTGGCCTGAAGAATCCCCTTTCCGCGCCTGTGCCCGTTGCGCCAACCGATCCAATACCTCCATGCCTGACAAGTGGGGCATTTCGAGATCGAGCAACACAAGCCCGGGCTCTTCCGAATCCATGACTTCCAGCGCCCGTTGGCCGTCACCAGCTACGACCGTCGTATAGCCCAACGCCTGCAGCCTATCGGTCAACACCAGGACGATGTCGGGATCATCATCCACAACCAAGATTTTGGGTTTCACGGAGGACACCTCTCTCCCTCCTGTATATCACTTTTTTGTAACAAGAACCACCGGGGGGTTGTAGACAGTCAACTTAGAGGGGTTCGAAGGGTGGAGTCAGGATGATAGGCTGACCAAAGATCCCAATCCGAGCAGGATTAAGCCCCTTTTGGGGGGGCAATTAGGGTTAGCGGTGATATGGCTGTACGACAGTCTAAAATTTGGCTAGGATTTCGAATTGAAAAAGGGCAATGCAAAAACCAAGAAATCTGCACCGACCAGAGTTGAGAGGCACTTTATGGAAGCCTTCATTCTCGGTCGGATTAGAAACTCAGCTCCCCTAAATGAGGCCGAACCCAATGAGCGGACTTTGGATCTCATAGAGGCCCATCAAGAACGCACACAAAGCTATGACACTTTGTGAGGAGCGACGAGCTGGAGAGTGGTAAGGGTTTAACCAATCTTCAGAACGTGTTTGGGGAATAAGCTTTGCCCTGGTAATTTTCTGGCACTCTCGTTCGCCGAAGAAAGTTCCCGAAACACATATTCCAAAGCCCAACTTCTGCTCTAGGAGGGTTGCCACTCCCTTCCTGGGAGCTGAATCGGTCCCAATTCACCGCCCTCTAAAACATTCAGGGCTCGTTGGGTAAATTCAAATACTGTATTTCTCCACTCCCAAAATGTTCATCAACCATAGCTTTTCCGACGATCCATTGCCTTTTCCACGGTGGCTAATAATATTTCTCCCTCAACCGGTTTCACCAAATAATCGACAAGCCCTCTCTGAATGAACAACGTGGCCATGCCAAGATCAGGCCGTCCAGTCAGGACACATAATTGGACAAGGGGGAAATCTTTCTGAATGTATTTGATGGCCTCCACACCGTCGATCTTGGGTAGCTCGATGTCCATTATGACCAGGTCTAGGATCAGTGGATTTTCTCCCGTTTTGACCACTTCAATGGCCTTCTCTCCGTCTTCCGCTTCAAGTACATGGTATCCATCTCTTTCCAGGATTTTGCGGATTATTTTCCTGCAATCAGGGTCATCATCCACTATTAAAATTCCCCCTTTACAGGGATGTGACCAAAACATTGCCGCCGACCTAGCCGCCGACCTGCCACCATAGTGATTATGATTGCATAAGGGCTGCACCGATATTTCTCTTTCCCTATAACCTTGGTTGTTTGAATATTGGGAAGACTTTTGAGTAATCATTGTTCACCTCTTCTTTCAGTGGAAGTTCCCGAGACTCTCCTTCTTGACTAGTAACGATTAAAATGACCTTTCCTTTGATTCCCTATCGTTCTGTTTTTTTTACACCGGTGTTTTTTAATAAATACCTAAATCCCTACGTTAGCAACAGTTGTGCCAATCTGTGCATGGCTAAATGCGCCAATGGATTTTTCATGAAACCTGTTGATTTTCCAAGAAAGTCGGAGTTGACGGTGACGTTTTTCCTATGAATCACCAACAAACCCAAAGACCTCGTCTTGTATCCAAAATAATTCCTGAATGTATCTGATTCGATACACAAAAGAGGGTGAAGACTTTAAAAGGCCTTAGGCAGTTGGGTAAACGGGGCCTTAAAGGCCAGGGTATCCTCCGGGCCAACAATTGCCCGAACATCATCGCGCAAAAGCTAAGGGCCACCCCAGCCGGGCCTTCCCTTTTCAATGATGGGGAATGGAAGCTCCTTTCCCATTTTCTTAGTTCCAAGTACACCTCTACCCAAACCCCATGGTCATTTTCCCTCCTCCCAACAAGGTCAATTTCCCGTATCCTTTTTGAGTAACCCTGTATCTATTACGATAAGGGTGAAGGTCGAAAATTGGTTTTCCCTTCTCCAATGAACATGCCGAGAGAAAATATTTTTCTTAATTATATTAAGATGTTATGGATGAAAATGTTCGCAATGGCCCGTTAAATTATATCCTGGCATCTACTTTGCTTTGATAATTTTTTGAAGCATAGATTTCTTTCGGAAGTAAAACCAGGACGATTTTTCAAATAAAGGCCCCAAGGAAGCCTTGTGGAATGGTGATCTCATGACTGTACAAACTTCTCCCTACCGATTGGCTCAAATTCTCACGGTCGATGACGACCAGGACATAGGGATAGCTTTAAAGGATTTGCTCGAAGGAGAGGGATACCACGTCGAGATGGCTGAAACAGGGCGAGAAGCCCTCCAACTGGTCCAAAACAACCAATATGACGCGGTGCTTCTGGATGTTGGATTGCCGGATCTTGATGGCCTTTCGGTTCTCCGAAAAATGGTTGATGGAAATCCCCATTTACCGGTCATTCTCCTGACCGCCTTTACTTCATTAGATAAATCCGCCGACCCGCTCGATTTGCGCAAGGCCTTTGCCTATATCACCAAACCGTACGATGGAGACCATCTCAAGGCCACCCTCCAACGCGCGCTCAAAGTCAAATCATTAGCCACAAGCGCGGACCAGGCTCACCGGAAATTAAATGCGAGTGAAGACCGTTTTCGCTCCGTAGTCCAGGCCGCGACGGATGCAATCATATTATCCGATGCCCAGGGAACTATTGTGTCGTGGAACCGGACAGCCCAACTCTTGTTTGGATATTCCGAGGAGGAAATAGTCGGCCGGCCGCTTAGTCACATCATGCCGACTCGATACCGGCAAGCTCATCAACGAGGTCTCCAGAGAATGAAAGACACGGGAGAATCCCATATGATGGGGAAGCCTGTTGAGCTGGCGGGATTGCGGAAAGATGGAAGCGAGTTCCCCCTCGAGTTATCGCTTGGGACCTGGACCACCGAAACTGAAAGATTCTTCTGCGGGATTATTCGCGACATTACAGACCGAAAAAAAGCCGAGGAGGCTTTGCGAGTCAGCGAGGAGCGGTTCCGGCGGTTAGTGGAGACAGCAAATGTCATCCCGTGGGAAGCGGATTGTTCCACCTGGCAAATGACCTATGTAGGTCCCCAGGCATCGACGATTCTGGGATTCCCAGCACAAGACTGGTATTGTGAGAACTTCTGGGAAGACCATCTTCATCCCGATGATCGTGAATGGGTGGTGCGAACCTACCGTGAGAATTCCTACCATCAACGAAACTTTTCATTGGAATACCGGATGCTGGGATTGGATGGACGAATCGTGTGGGTCCACGACCTCGTGACGGTCCTAGTTGATGAGGCGGATAGGCCCAACCTTCTTCAAGGCCTGATGGTGGACGTGACCGAAAGGAAAAGTGCACAAAGGGTTCTGGAAAACGCCCGCAATGAGATCGAAACCATTCTCTCGAGCTTACCAGTTTCGGTTTTTATCCTGGATCAAAACTACCGAGTCGTCTATGCCAATTCCCTAGCCCACCAGTACTTCCAAGAATCAGATACCAACATCGCGGGGAAACCCGTGCATGAGTTGCTGCCGTTCAAAGGGTCCCAATGGAACCGGTTAGTGGGGAATGTGTTCAACCCAACTTCCGAAAAGAAAAGCGGTGAGGAGGGCGAGTTTGAACGGAACGACCGTCTGTACCGGTATTGCGTATTTCCCCTTCCGGTCAAGGATGACGGCCAGCATAAGATTGGGCTCATGGTTTGGGACTTTACCGAGAATAAACACCTCCAAGACCAAATTTTTCAAACGGAAAAGCTGTCCAGCCTAGGAACGTTGATCTCGGGGATGGCTCATGAGATGGCGAGCCCTATGCAGGCCTTAGTAGGAATCAGTGAACTGCTATGCGACGAGCCCCATCCGGACATGGTAAAGGAATTAATCCGTGATCTCCGCCGCATCTCGCTCCATGTGGCCGCCGTCCTCAAGGATTTCATGGCCTATGCCAGACCGGCATCAAGAGACCAGGAATCGAAACTGGATTTACAGGAACAGCTTCTGCATGCCGTGAAAATGGTGCAGCGTGGTCCATACTTTGGAAGGGTAGAAGTGGCTCAAGAATTCCACCCGGTCCCGCTGTTCCTGGCTCGTCGCTCTGAAATTGAACAAGTCTTCATCAACCTGATCGGCAATGCGGTTCAAGCCATGAAAGGGAAGGGACGTCTCACATTGGCCACGTCGGCGGAAGAAAAATTTCTCACCATTCGCATCACGGATACCGGGGGAGGCATACCGCCTGAGGTGATCAATAAAATCTTCGATCCATTTTTTTCAACCAAAACACAAGGGGAAGGGACAGGCCTTGGGTTAAGCATCGTCCAAAAAATCGTCAGCAAATACGGAGGAACGATTCACGTCGCCAGTTCACCAGGAACGGGAACCACCTTCACCATTCAATTTCCTTTGATTTCAGGAGAAAATAATGAAGGGGGTAGTGGCCATTCACTAAGGTAACGTATATGCTGTGGCGGATTATATTGCCGAGACCTTTTGAGAGGTTTTCACCACGTTGATAGATCCCGGTTCACCCTGGACGTTCGGAGAGCGATTATTTGTTTGGAAAAGAATGTTCTTTTTCATTTTTTGAGTTAGGGGCTGAGCTCTTCAATCACTGCCGCTGCCAGGAGCGGGACCATGATCTCATGATGTCCTATGAGGGAGTAGCCTCGGCCGCCCTTTTGGGTGGGGCGCTTGACCACGTTTGTCAGAGGACGGTAGTGGGGAAGGAAATCCATATTGGCAGTGGTGATGTTTTTTAGGGAATGGCCCAAGTTCCGGCTCACGGTCACAGCTTTCAGAAATACCTCCGGCAGGAGGACCGCGGACCCTAGGTTGAGATACACGCCTCCTTCCATCCGAGAAACCACGGCACTCAGCTTGCGAAAATCCACTAAGGACCCCGCTCCCAGGGCTGCCCCATCTGCGGTTGGGTGCATGTGATTAATGTCGGTCCCGATCGCCACGTGGACCGTCACAGGGATCCCTAATTTGGTTCCAGTCGCCAGGATGCTCGTTCTGCGATAAGGGAAGGCTCTGGGATGACCTAGAATATAGAGCCCCACCGCTTCACCAATCCCAAGCCCTTTCTTGCCTCCTTGAACAATGGCTTCGTTTATCATTCGACCCGTCTCTTCCGCCATGCCAAAGCGACCAGAGTCAATTTCTGCTTCCACCTCTTCGGAAGTATGCCCCATGAGTGCGAGTTCAAGGTCATGGATGACGACCGCGCCATTGATCGCCACAGCCGTAATAACCCGGCGCTCCATGAGGTCCACCAAAATGGGATTGAGCCCCACCTTAGTCGGATGCGCGCCTAACCCAAAAATGACAGGACGCCCTCGGCGATGAGCACGAACGATAGCTCCGGCCAGGCTGCGAAGCGTTTGGCCTGCAAGAATATTCGGGAGCGTGGACAAAAACTTGGAGAGAGATCCTCCCCTTCGCCATGGCGAAGAAAAGTCCGACACACGGACCTTGCTATGCCGAGTCCGAAGGGAGTAGGTCTTCAGCCTTGAAAAATCGAGTGGAGGGACGGGCGATGGGGTTTTCTTAGGGGTCTTGCGCAAACAGCCTCTCTTCGACAATTTCACAGAGCACATGGCCCAAAGTAATATGACATTCCTGGATTCGGGCCGTGACCGCTGATGGAACGATAAAGGCATAATCAACCAGCTTGGCGAGTTGACCGCCATCCCTTCCGGTCCAGGCAACCGTCACCAATCCGCGCGTCCGTGCCATTTGGGCCCCTTTCAACACATTAGGCGAATTCCCGCTGGTGCTGATGGCAATCGCAATGTCGCCCTTTTGGCCATGGGCGGCGATCTGGCGAGCAAAAATATCCGAATAGTCATAATCATTGGAAATGCTGGTTAACATGGCCATGTCGGTTGTCAGCGCTATGGCCGGGAGAGCGGAGCGGTCCCGTTGGTATCGACCCACAAACTCAGCGGCGATATGCGAGGAATCCGTGGCGCTTCCTCCATTCCCAAAAAGGAGCACCTTCCCCTCTTCTCGAAAACCCTTCACGATGGCTTGCGCCACCAAAAGGATTTGGTCGGCGTACTCTTGCACAAAACGCTGTTTAATTTCCGCGCTTTCTTGAAAAACCTGAATGACGCGCTGCGTATCCATGGTGGCGGATTCTAGGCCAGGAAGGGGTGAAATACAACAGGGTCTGTTCCCTTGAACACCCCACCATGGGATGTTATAGTCCCCGGAATGTGAGCGCCGATTCCTTTGCGAAAGCCCTTCTCATTGCCGTTGTTCACGACCCTGCTTCGGCTCTGTACTCCATCAATCGGCTGACTCCAGAACTTCTCTGTTTCTTCCTTCCTGAATCCAAGAGAAATCTAGTAGAGGCCGAGCTTCAACCACACATCGCCAAACTGCCCCGCCGGTGGGATTCTATTCTGACGGAGGACCCTCACAGTTTTGGGAAATCCCACCACGCCTTAGCTAAAACCTTACCGGGATTGCTGGGCACCTGGGAAGTCCATCCTGGAGAACTCGTTGTGGACCTTACCGGTGCGACCGCTGGAATGGCGGCCGCTATGGCCTTGGTCAGCCGTCCCTTCACCTCACAAATCGTCCTTCTTATGGAAGGCGAAGGTTTGGCCACTACGGAAGGAGAGTCCGTTACGGTGAGTGGCCGACCCAGAACCTGGGCCCAAGGGAATCCATGGGATGAGGAGGCCAGCCAAGCCAGACGGGAGGCCGCAGCCGTGTTTAACCAGGGAGCCTACCGTGCGGCCGGTGGGCTGTTTAGGAAAATTGAATCCTTGATCAGCGGAGGACAAAAACCACTCTATCACGCCCTTGGGGATCTCGCCGAGGGATATGACCTGTGGGAAAAATTTCAATATCGAGCTGGTTGGGACAAGCTCAAAATCGCCCTCAAGGCCCTAGAACTCGTCTCGGTTTGGGGAGGGCCTCCCGGACTTGCATCCATGCTCTCCACAGTCAAGGCAAACGTGGGGTTTCTGGAAAGCGTGGTGCTCGACCCCCAAGACGCAAAGCAGACGATGGGTCACGATCTGTTGGCGCATGCGAAACGCCGAGCGGAAAAAGACCGCAATACGGATTTGGCCATCCCGGTGCTTCTTCGAGCCCTGGAGGCCTTTGCCCAATACCAACTGTGGAAACAATTTCGAATCAAGACATGGAATGTCCAAGTCGACCAACTTCCCCAGGCGCTTCGCGAGTCTTGCCGAACCTGTTTTCTGGACGACGTGGATGGCAAATACAAACTTCCGCTCCACGTCCAATTTCGCGCGTTGGCGGGGCTCGGTGATCCCATGGGGCAAACCTTTCTGGCTGAGTGGGCGAAAATGAAACCGCTCTTAGACGCCGCCCAGCAGGGGGTGCTGGGCCATGGGTTCGAGCCTATTAAAGCTGAGCGGTTTCGCCAACTCTACGACATTGTGATGAAACTGACCAAGGTGAACGAGGCGTCGCTGCCTAAGTTCCCCTCCATGAATTTTTGAAAAATCGTGGAAATCAAGATCTACTATGAAGATACCGATTGCGGAGGCGTGGTGTACTATGCCAACTACCTGAAATACTTTGAACGGGCTCGCACCCAATACCTGGAAAAGCACGGCCTTTCCGTCGCTTCTCTCCAGGAAAATGGGACCCTGTTCATGGTAACCCATGCTGAAGCCTTCTACCGTTCTCCTGCGCGATATGGCGAAACCCTCATGATTGAAACCTCAGTGTCAGCACTTCGGAGAAGTGCGTTGACCTTCTCCCACACGATTCGGGAGCAGACCAGCCAACGGGTGGTGGTCGAAGGCTCAGCCACTCTTGTTGCCGTGGACCACCAAGGAAAACCCAAGCGCTTGGAGCCATCTCTGCTAATGGCCTTGGATGTTTCCGTCTAACCTCCCTCTGCCTTCACCCCCAACCCTGCCCTGGAGAAAACTCTTTCGTTGCCATAACCTGAAACCCCCTGGACTTAACTAGATTCAAAGGTTTTCCAGTCAAAGGTGTAAATGTGTGCTAGATTCTCTCCCGAAGCAGGGAGTTGAAGCGGATTAAAAGGAAGCGCCCTGGATTACCGTGGTGGCCGTTCTCGAAAGAGCCATGCCCCGGACATCCCAGCCACAGCAATTGTGACGAGTTCAATGGACTGGAGCATCCGGCTAATAACCGCCCCAGGTATCGGAGGAGAAAGAATAAAGTGAAACCCCAAATACTCTGGTGGGTCGCTTGGAGGAGCCTCCCAAGGGGGGAACAGAACGGCCAGGATGAGGAGGCTCACCATAATGTAAAGAATCCGAAGGTTCAGGGACTCTCCAGCAGGACCTTCGGCGGAACCCGGCAAGATTCTTCTCCCACACTTGGTACAAAACCGGGCCCCCGCCCTCAACTCTTGCCCGCAGGATTGGCAGATTTTCTTATCGTTCACGAATGACCCCAATGCGACCTTCACCCCACCTTGCCATCAAGACCATCACTCCGTGTCTAGGAGGCTGTCCGAGATTAGATTGATCTACTACGGTTGCGCAGGATTTGGCCAGATTCTCCGATCCTTTTCGTTAAATAGACCCCACTATTCGCCTCAAACGATCGAAAAATCTGACTCAAACCGACACAACCTCGTGACGACCACTAATCTCGGACAGCCTCCTAGCCTACAACCAACTCTTAAGTCTTTTCCATCCTCTATGAACCATACCCACTGTTAGAGTTCATTGACAGCCCTTTAACCCCATCCCTATAATTCCCCACCCACATTCCTGCTACCTCCCAATCTCCAGTTACCTCCATGGACTCTCGGCCTCCCTTTGCTCACACCGCCGCTGTCATTGGGGCCGGCGCTTGGGGAACCACTCTAGCTCGTCATCTCGCCGAGACAGGGATGGAGATTCGCCTTTGGGCCTTCGAACCAGAAGTCGTGGAAGCGATTCGCTGTAATAGGGAAAACTCTCTTTACTTGCCTGGGATTCCCCTCCCAAGCAGAATTTTCCCAACAGCATCTCTGGAAGAAGCTGTCCAGGACACCGGATTTTGGGTCATTGCGGTTCCTTCCCATGCCATGCGGCCAGTCCTGACACGGCTGAACCAACTTCTCCCGTCCCCCGTTCCGGTCATTATCGCCACGAAGGGGATGGAGGAAGGGTCCCTGAAGTTCATGTCTGAGGTGCTGACCGAGGTCCTGCCTCCGAGCTGGGCCCCGGGCATCACAGTCCTCACAGGCCCCAGCTTTGCCACCGAAGTGTGTAGGGGGAAACCCACTACCCTTTTGCTAGCTGGACAGGACCCTGAATTGACCATCAAGCTCCAATCCTTGTTCATGACTCCCCACCTTCGTATTTACACTGGGTCCGACCTCATTGGAGCCCAATTGGGAGGTGCTTTGAAAAACGTGATGGCTATTGCTGCGGGGCTGGTCGACGGGTTGGACCTGGGATTAAACGCGAGAGCAGCCCTCGTTACCCGCGGGTTAGCTGAAATGCTCAGGCTCGGCGCGGCATTGGGCGCCGACGTTCACACACTGTACGGACTATCGGGGCTTGGTGATCTGGTCCTGACGTGCACCGGACCTCTCAGTCGAAATTACACCGTGGGCTATAAACTGGGGAAGGGGCTTCCCCTCAGCGAGATTCTCCAGCAGTCACCCACTGTCGCGGAAGGGGTTCGAACAACTCAAGTGGCTGTAGATCTGGCAAATCAACTGAACGTGGAGATGCCCATTTCCCAGGGGGTACATGGGATCTTGTTCGAAGGGAAGCACCCCCAACAGGCGGTCACCGACCTCATGGCACGAGCAGCTAAGGGGGAACGGGATCTGTTGTTAACCAAGCACTCCTCCACTTAGTCTTGCCCAGATTGGCATCAGGCATGAATCTGGCTCGTCTTCGATCACTACTCCACAAGGTGCAAACCAAAAAGGTGACCATTGAGGAAGCCCTCGACCGCCTACGGACCCTCCCGTATGAAAACCTCGGGTATGCTTTAGTGGACCACCATCGGGAGCTTCGCCAGGGGTTTCCAGAAGCCATTTTGTGCGAAGGAAAGACTGTGCCCCAAATTCTCGGTATCGCAAGAGGAATTTTAAAGAAAGGCCTCCCTCTCCTGGCCACCCGGGTTGAGCCGAAAGTCGCACGTGCGCTCAAACGGTTGAACCCCCGAGTTGTCTACCACCAAACCGCCCGCATGGTGGCCTTTCAGCCGACCCCCCCGAACCCAAAGGGCGATATTCTCATCATCACAGCAGGAACGGCGGATATACCCACCGCCGAGGAGGCAAGGGTCACAGCCTCAGTGATGGGGAGTCAGGTTGAAACTATCTATGACATCGGAGTAGCGGGAGTGCATCGCCTCTTCGACCACCTGGATCGAATCCGTCGTGCGCGGGTGCTCGTGGTCGTGGCTGGGATGGACGGAGTTCTGCCCAGTGTGGTGAGCGGGCTGGTCGATCGACCAATCATCGCCATCCCCACCAGTCGGGGCTACGGGGCCCACTTCGGGGGTTTGGCCCCACTCCTCACGATGTTAAATGCGTGCTCCGGAGGGGTGGGCGTGGTCAATATTGATAATGGCTTCGGCGCTGCCTGTTTAGCCCATCGAATCAACATCCTCTCCGTGAAGGGTTAGGGAGCCCTTAATCTACCCATTCCAGGCCGAGGCCAACCTGGCTATCCCGGACTTCTCCCTCAACAGAAGCGATTTCCTGGGATTCATCAGCCCCCCTTCCTCAGCTTCGCATTCCTCAACGCTGGCCCAATCGGATCGGATACCCCCACGCCATGCCCCCACGCCATGCTGGTAACCAGGAAAGGTTCGCAAGCCTCAACGGGTCAGTTCTTGGGGAGAGGCCACTTCCAGTGTCCCGCGAGCCCGCAAGGAGACCATTCTAGTTCGGGGGCCATCGGGGCCAATGGCGAATAATTTCGCCCGAACCTCATAGTCATATTTTCCGGCGACGACGAACTTCTTGGTTTGATCCATTCCATCCCACAGGAGAGTGGTAGTCACCCGTGCCTTGCCAGTTTGATCAGGCGGGACCGAAACCGGCTGGCGATTATAAAGAAACCGCACGGAGCGCTTGGTGGAAAAGCTGATCAAAGAGGAGACTTCCAGCAGATGAGGTCCGTTAAGATTTTTGGGTAACTCCACTTCGATGGTCATGGCCAAGAGGCCACGACCAGGCGCAAAAGGTACCGGAGAGGTGGAAACATCCAGGATCTTGAGTGGTGGAGGGCCAACAGCACGCTTTCGCTTCCCTTCCACGGCAGAAATCGGCAAGGAAAGAATCACCACTATGACCGTGGCATATGTGAGAAAAGATCGTCGCATTGAACAATCGCCAGGGTTCACTCTACCATCACCAAAGATCTAAAAGGAGACCTTCACTCCTTCGCATGGTTTTTACCACGCTTCATCTGGCGCTTCCTTAGCCAACCATTATACACCTTCATACACCTTACCTAAAATTTCTGACAGAAAAAACCGGTGGCAGGGTCTTGGCCATCAATTTGTGGTTTCCAAAATTTGTTCTGGCTGTGAGGACCTATTTTCTGATACATGGACTTTTCTCCGTGGGGTTGATGAGCCGGATGCTCTGGGAGATAATAGATCTTATGCAAAAACTTGAGGAATTGCCCTTTGATAATACTTACGCTCGGCTCCCCGAAGCCTTCTTTGAACGGGTGAATCCTTCTCTTTTTAAGGCCCCCCACCTCGTCAGCTTCAATCCTGCTGCGGCGCAACTGATTGATCTCGACCCCGATGAAGCCAAGCGGCCGGAGTTTGCCGAGTATTTCAGCGGGGGCCGGCAACTGCCGGGAAGCGAGCCCATTGCCATGCTGTATTCCGGCCACCAGTTTGGCCAATACGTGCCCCAGCTTGGGGATGGACGCGCAATTTTGCTTGGGGAGGTGCGGAATCGCCAGGGTGAAAAATGGGATTTGCACCTGAAGGGAGCCGGGTTGACCCGCTTTTCCCGTGATGGCGATGGCCGTGCGGTCTTGCGGTCTACGATTCGGGAGTACTTATGCGGTGAGGCGCTGCATGGACTGGGGATTCCCACAACCCGGTCGCTGTGTATCATCGGGAGTGATGAACCAGTCATCAGGGAAACAGTCGAAACGGGGGCGATGCTGGTTCGCCTGGCCCCGAATCATGTTCGGTTTGGGTCCTTTGAGGTCTTCTTTTACCGGCGGCAGCACGAACACCTCAAAACATTGGCGGATTATGTGATCAGCGAACATTTTCCTCATTTAGTCGATAATGCGGACAGGTACGCTGGCCTGCTGATGGAAGTGGCTGAGCGGACGGGACGGGTGATTGCGCAGTGGCAAGCGGTGGGCTGGGCGCATGGAGTGATGAATACGGACAACATGTCGATTTTGGGCCTCACCTTGGACTATGGCCCGTATGGATTCATGGATGGCTATAACCCGGCCTTTATTCCCAATCATTCCGACCACCACGGGCGGTATTCGTTCCAGAACCAACCTGACATTGGTTACTGGAACATTCGCGCCTTGGCTCAGGCCCTTTCCCCGTTGATCACTCAGGGGGATGTCCATAAGGCTCCAGAAATGTATGAGGCCACGATGTTACATCATTACGCGGCACTCATGCGGGCCAAATTGGGGTTGCAGGAGAGCCAATTGGACGACGATACCCTCACCACTGATTTGCTGGCTTTGATGCATGCCGGCCGTGTGGATTACACAAACTTTTTCCGCGCGCTTGGGGATTTTTGTCAGGAGACGGGAGCCAATGATTCAATCCGTGATTTTTTTCCTGATCGCCAGGGCTTCGACCGGTGGGCTGAGCGCTATCGAGCCCGATTGAGCGCGGAGCGGAGCGATGACAGGGAGAGAAAGGCCCGTATGAACCGTTGCAATCCCAAGTATGTGCTCCGCAATTACCTGGTCCACCGTGCCATTCAGCATGCCACGCAGCAGGACTATTCTGAGATTGAACGGCTGCTTGGTCTTCTGCGCGACCCTTATTCCGACCAACCGGATATGGATGAGTATGCCGCCCCTCCACCGGATTGGGGGAAAGGGATTGTCGTGAGTTGTTCTTCATAGAATTGACGGACTCCAACCCTCGTGGTACGGGGAATTCTTCTTCTCCTCATCGTCTTGGCGATTCTGCTTGGTCCGCAGCTTTGGACGAAGCGGGTCTTTGCCAAATACCGGGGCCATCGGGAGGACTATCCCGGGACTGGGGGTGACCTGGCCAGGCACTTACTCGATCGTTTCAATCTGCCACATGTGAAGGTGGAAACGACCGAGGTGGGTGATCATTACGATCCCATGGCCAAAGTCGTCCGACTCACTCCGGATAATTTTGGCGGAAAATCGCTGACCGCCACCACCGTAGCGGCGCATGAGGTGGGGCATGCGCTGCAGGATCAAGCTGGGTACAAACCACTCCAGGAACGGACACGGCTCATTCGAGTCGCGCAGGGGGCTCAGAAGATGGGGTCGGTGGTGATGATCGGCATCCCTATCGTGGCCGCCCTTACACGTTCGCCTGCTGGCGGGTTGCTTGTTTTCTTAGCGGGTTTGGCAACCATGTCGATTGGGGCGCTGGTTCATTTGATCACGCTGCCAGTCGAGTGGGATGCGAGCTTTCGCCGGGCTCTTCCTGTGTTGGAACAGGGGCATTACATTTCCCGGGATGATCTTCAGGGTGCGCGCCGTATTCTCACCGCGGCTGCGCTGACCTACGTGGCCGCCTCGCTCGGCGGACTCCTGAACATTTGGCGGTGGATCACCCTGCTCCGTCGGTAGGCCTTTGCTCTGTTGTTCGACAGTGTGACCCCGTGACCTCGACCTTTTCTTCAAAGGAGCCCTCTATGAACGACAAGCGACGAGTGGTGTTGGGAATGATTATCGCCCTGCTTTTGGGGATAGTCTTAGGAGCCTGTGGTGGGGAGGGACCGGAAAGCCTCTATGGCACGGCGCAGTTTGAAGAGAAGCAAACCAACTTTGAACATGCGCGGCAACTCTACAACCAGATTATTGAAAATTACCCTGACTCGGAATTCGCGCAAAAAGCACAAGGGCGGTTAGAAGGGTTGGAGAAAACCGCGATACCGTAATTGAGGGGAATAGGGGCCAAGAACGAATAAGTATTCCCCCGTGAATGGCCCGAATGGCTCAGATTCAACAATGGGGAGAATGTTATTCGAGTCTGACCTGAGGGCTCCCCACAACACAAGCATCAGGAGCCGTAGCGAGTCGAAGTTGATGGCGAGCTATGGCATGGAAGAGAAGTGTGCTTGTGAGTCTTCTGGCTGCTTGCCGCATGACTTGTCGACCTAGGGAGGCGAGAGCGCAAGGAAAAATAAACCTGTTTCCTTTTCAGTATTTAGAACAGAAGGCAAGAATCTGCCAGTGAAGAAGCCACGACATGCAGACACTTGTTCAGGTCTACTTTACATACTGGCACTCTCTTCGAGACGTGATTGCTAAGGACCGCTGGTTAAAAAATTTTAAATTGTCGGTCAGTGAAGAGAAAAAGCCGGGAAGACCTCAGGGCTGGTCAAAACTCCATACCATTGACAAGGAGGGATACGGAGCCATCAACATTGAATGGCATCAATCCACAAAAATGCTGATATGCAGGGTTGTGACCAAGGGAGCAGGGCGCCCAAACGTCATCATTGGCGATTTTATCGATTACTTGCTGGCTTGCCATCGGACAAAAATAGGGGCGATTACCATCTTCCTTAAGTGAAGGCTCCTCTGCGTTTTCCCGATCCCCACCAGGCCTGGCGCTGAACCGTGAGGGACATTTAATAAGAAGCCCCTGGGCCTGGCGACCCAAGGGCTTGATTGGTGGAGGTGGCGGGATTTGAACCCGCGTCCGGAAACCTTCAGCGCAACGGCCCTACGTGTGTAGCCCATGTTTTGTTGTTCGCGTTCGCCCACGCCCATGGGCCGGCTTAGAGCGTTCGCTAGCCCAGTGTGTTCTCGTCCTTAGCCGCTGAGCACCAGCCTCGGACCAGCCTGCTAAGTGGCGCCCCTTCCATTCCCACAGACAAAGAATGGAGAGACGTCGCGGTCAATTAAGCCGCGAGAGCCAATGGTTCGTTGGCACTTAAAGTTTTCCCGAAGGTTTAACGAGACTCCGAGAGCTCGACACGCACCGTTGACCTCTTGATCCCCGTCGAAGCCAGTCACCCCCTTTGTTCAGTTGGTACCTTCATTGTAGAACTTGTTTCCTTTTACGTCTTTGGTTGTTCAGTCCCTGCTCCTTCTGACGTTTTAGGGTTGTGTCAGGAGTAGCCTGCAATCGAGTAATTTTTGAATTATTCAACAAATCCATTAAACATGTTAAGCGGGACGGTGCGCAAGCGCCTCCCTGTAGCAGGACCGGATACGATTTGGACTCGACACCATAACACGTTGGTGTTGGTAAGCCGCTAGTGAGCCAGTGGCCGAGCACAGAGCACCTCGTCTTCGCGTAACGCTTCGAGAGCTGAGACAGGGACGGCGGTGACAGCAATGGTATCGCCCACAGCGTTGAAGACCTCGATGGAGTAGCCTTCTGTGCCATCAGGGGCAACATGGTGGTCCACAAGCTTGACGATGTCGCCGCGACGGAGTCGATACTCTGGCAGATCACATGTTAATGCTGCATCACTATAAGGCTCGAGCTTCATCATGTCCTACCCTTGTCTGGAATGAGTGTAACGAACTTCGTGATACCCGACAAGTGTTCAGTTATCTAAATCGTGCGAACGGACAGGGTCGACCCGTTTGGGCCAGTGAGCGTACCGCGTATCTCATAATTCTGGCCAAACTGATTGGATTCCAGCGATTGCGCTTCCAGGGGAAGAATCTGAAGGCGTAAGTCCCGCAACAGAAGTTCCGCGTTTTCCAGTGTATAGCCAACTTGCGCTAGATAGGCCGATTTGTCACCCCGCGCTTGTGACACCAGCAGGTAGCGTGTGAGTTTGTCTCTGGCGATCAGGGAATATTCTGGCAGTTTCATCTGACGTCAACCACCCAGCGCGCTTCCAGCCTTCGTAGCCAACTGGCTGCTACGGCGGAGGAGGCTCTCGGCGGGAAGGCAGGTCTCCCCTTGGGGGAAAGGAATTGCCTTTGCCATCAAGACTATATCCCAGCCTAAGACGACGCGCCAGGTGTTGAGAAACCAAAGCTTATTGATCGGTCGCAACGGGCATTTCTTAAAAATCCAGGCCGTGCTACAAGGAGGGGTCTTGAGATGGCTGAGTTGAATAGAAAAAGGAGGCCAATATGGCGTGGGGGTATCTGTTTGCAGCAGGTGTCTTTGAGATTGTGTGGGCCACCGGCCTGAAATATACCGACGGGTTTTCTCGATTGTGGCCGAGTGTCGGAACGGTGCTGGCCATGGGGGTGAGTTTTGGGTTCCTCTCCCATGCCTTAAAAACAATCCCCATGGGTACGGCCTACGCTGTGTGGACCGGGATTGGTGCCGTGGGAGTTGCAATATTGGGCATTGTGCTGTTTGATGAATCCCGTGATTTCGTGAGGCTGTTTTGCATTTTGGTGATTGTCGCGGGCATCGTGGGCCTCCGCTTGTCCACCACCTCGTAAGAGACCAAGCTGCGCATTTGGGATGAAGAAGGAAGAGACGCTCAAATCGAATATTGAAAGGCGGGCTTGGACCCAAGGGCTTGGGCCAAAATGCCCTTTTGCTTCAAAGATTCGATTATCTGGCGGGTTGAGGCATCAAAATCTTCCGGGCCGGTAAAGGCCAAATCTGCCTCTGAAGGGCAATCCCCCGGTTCCTGGCTCATGTACACGGTCAATACCGGGGCGGGGTGAACCAACGTTTTTATAGCCTGGACCACTTGATCGGAGGGAAGATCGAACGGATTGGTGGTGGAAATGACCAGGAGGCCTGTGTCGATCAACAACCTCGCCACTTCCCCATACCGTCGAACGGTCTCTGTCACATCCCCTTCCCGTAAGTCAGCATCCAGCCCGCGCCGGAGGTTTTCTGCATCCAGCAGGTAGGCATAGCGCCCCTCGGCGACTAAGACCGACTCCAGCTTTTTCGCCAGGAAGGCTTTTCCGGTTGTGGCAGGCCCGATTAATAGGACGACCGCGGCCCGGTGACCATAATGAGTCGCTCGATCTTCGGACCTGACATTGCCCTGGACCCAGGCAAAGTCCCGTTGACGAGCCTCCACGCGCAATCTCTCCTCCCGATCCCGCAGCATCTCGGTGATGATGCCGCCCCCGGCGACATCATACTCGTCCACGAGGACAAAGCGGCCGGTGTTTTCAAAATCCGCACAGACATCAAACGCCAGCGGCGATTTCGCTCGAACCGTCACGTCGGCCACTTCGTTTCGTTGGACGGTTGTTTTGACCTCTTCGCCATTAAACCCTGAGAGGTTCGTGGCATCGACGATGCGGTGAATGGCTGAAATTTCGCATTCCGCCTCGCGGGTAGCCAGCCGGACGAGGTAGGGTCGACGCAATTCTAAAGGCCGACGACCCAGCCAAAAGAGGTTGGCCCGAAATGTGGTCGAGACTAAAGGGAGGGAGTCTTCATGGCTGAGGATTTCTCCACGCTCAACGAAAATCTGATCATCCAGGGTGATGCCAATGGATTGGCCGGATTGTGCCTGAAGGGGGGTGGGATCGACGTTAAACGCTTCAAGGGATTGGACGACCCCGGTTTTGTTAGATGGCGAAAAGACCACGCGGTCGCCGACCTTGATCCTGCCTGAAGCGACGCGGCCCACAAGAATGCGGCGGGCGTCGAATTTGTACACGTCCTGAAGGGGAAGCCGGAGCGGCCTGGGCTTCCGCGCTGTTTCAACGGAGAACCGCCCCAAGGTTTCCAATACGGTCGGGCCGGTATGCCACGGCATTCGCTGGCTCCTCTGGGCCACGTTGTCTCCCTGCTTGGCACTGGCCGGAATGACAAACTGTGGAGTGACCTTCAACTGGCTGAGAAACTCCCGGTACTCCTTTTCAATTCCTTCGAAAGTGTCCTGCCGATAGCCCACCAGGTCCATTTTGTTGACCACGACGGTCACCTGTCTGACCCCGAGCATGGAGAGAAGCAGGCCATGCCGTTTGGACTGTTCCTTCACCCCTTCTAACGCATCGATGACCAGGAGTGCCGCCTCAGCTCGCGCGGCTCCGGAGACCATATTCTTGAGGAATTCTTTGTGCCCGGGGGCGTCAATGATGATGTATTGCCGACCCTCCCATTTAAAAAAAGTGCGCGCGGTGTCAATGGTAATGCCCTGCTGCTGTTCTTCCAGGAAGGCGTCAAACAGGAAGGCATATTCAAACTCCTTACCTTGCTGATGGCAAATCGCCTGAATCTTTTCCAACTTTCCTTCGGGAAGCGAACCCGTGTCGGCATACAGGCGCCCCAGCAGGGTGGACTTTCCATGGTCCACATGCCCCACCATCACAATATTCATCCGTTCGAGGGCTTGAGTGGATTCGGTGATCATGGTGTTACATGTACCCATCTTTTCGAAGGAGTTCCATCCCCCGACCTTCATCTTGCGCCCGGCCTGCCCGCTCGGCCACCTTGGATTCCTGGAGCTCCGCGATGATTTCATCCACGGTCCTCGCACTGGATTGAATCGGGGACGTACAGGGAGCACAC
The DNA here is from genome assembly GCA_022572725.1 of Nitrospinota bacterium. Lineage (GTDB taxonomy): Bacteria > Nitrospirota > Nitrospiria > Nitrospirales > UBA8639 > JACZVJ01. The sequence continues at coordinate 19,835 of JACZVJ010000033.1, forward strand.
CCCAGGCTCCGATATCGCGTGCCGTCACCCCTGTCCAGGTAGAGATCCATAAACGGGATGTTTTCGAGCCTGATGTATTCCCAAATGTTGATTTCGGTCCAGTCCAATAGCGGGTGGATTCGAATATGGGTTCCAGGGGGGAAGGAGGTTTTAAACTGGTCCCACAGTTCCGGGGGCTGGTCACGGAAATTCCAATCGTTGTTTTTATCGCGGGGTGAGAAATAGCGCTCCTTGGCCCGGGTGCTTTCCTCGTCGGCCCGCACACCGAGAATGATTCCAGTGTACCCTTTTTCTTCTAACAGAAGTTTCATGCCTTCGGTTTTGAGGGCCGTGCAGCACGTGATGCGCCCCATGGTGTGGTTCATGCCATTGGCCAGAGCTTCCTTGTTTTGGCCAATCACAAGATTAAGCCGCCATTCACGGGCGAGACGATCACGGTACTCGATCATAGCCGGAATTTTGTAGCTCGTGTCGATATGCATCAAAGGAAAGGGGACATGACCGAAAAAGGCTTTCCTCGCTAGCCAGAGAAGAACGGTGGAGTCTTTGCCCATGGACCACAACATGGCCAGGTTGTCGAAATGCTTGTACGCCTCACGAAGGATATACACGCTCTGGTCTTCTAATTGCCGAAGGTGTTTCACGTGTGGACCACTTCCCTCTGAGCAACATGGGTGCTCATAGACCTACCCCCCGCCGACAGTTGGGCTAACTTCCGACCTGCGGCTCCCGTTTCAAGGCCACGTTGGGCTAGGGGAACCCCAGCGCCCAGAGAAGAGACCATCCCTGCCGCATAGAGCAACATTGCTGCATTGAAGACGACCCAATCGCGGGAGCTACCCCGGATCTGATTGGTCAAAATTTTGCGAATCCAGGCAGCCTCTTGTTCCGGTATTGAGGTAGTCGAAGGAGAGCTGGGAAGAGACATGGCCTGAAACGACCCGGAGGGAAGCCCCACATCCTTGGGCTTTATGTTCAAGGGAAACACCCGGCCTTTCCGCAACTCTCGCATCATGGTTCCCATGGAAATAGACAATTCCGGGTACCCTTCTATCCCCTGCAGAATGAGCAAACGTCCTCCGCCAAACATGCTGGTAGCCTCGGCCATCTTTTCTAAATAGGGAGGATGAGCGATCCCGATCACCTGTGAGCTGGCGCGGGCTGGGTTGAGCAGACGTGCGACTTGATGGAACAAGTTCTGCACTCCCATTTCCTGGCGAAGACCAAGAAAACGGGCCAGGGGTGGGTGATACAAGGCCAGGTCCAGATATGCAAAATTGGTTTCCCTTAAGACCTCAGCCAAGCCCTGGGATTGGCGGTCTGTGGGAATGCCAAGTTGAGCGAGGACCCTCGGAGCATCGGAAGGAACAGCAGGACTTTCCACTCCATGCATGAGAACGGGAGCCCCGGCTGAAGCGGCGAGGATCGAGGCGGCGATGCACGCATGAAACGTGTCATGCTTCTCCCCGTAAGTTGGGAGGTCAACCACGTTGAGGCCGGCCGGGAGTTCGAGCGGGGAAACATATTCGCGGGCTGTAGCCGTAAAGGCGACGAGTTCGGGAACCGCTTCCAATTTTATTCGCATAGCCATCAGAAAAGCGCCCGCTTGAAGGGGCGTCGCTTGCTCTTCAATCAGCGACCGTAGTGCCTGCTTGGCTTCCGACCATGTCAGATCCTTGACCCCCCGCTGGCCTTTTCCAATTTTTGTGATGAGTTTATTCATGGGGATGGTTGTTTAGAAGGTCAGAACTTGATCGGCCCCTTCCACTTCTTGGTTCCAAAAGGATTCCGCGGTTTGAATTTCGTCCAGCTCGGGAAGGAGATTTTCTACCTTAATGTCAAAATATCTAATCGATTCCCGGCAGATGGAGAATTTGACATCCCCGCTTTCCTTCACCTCACGGAGTAAGGCCTGAAGGTCGTCCTTTTTCTCCTCTGCAAGCAGCTCCTTCATTTTGGCCTCACGGCCCCGGTACCCTTCAGAGAACCCGATTTCCTTAGCCTTACTCAACGACATCTTGGCTACGCTTTCATCTCTGAACAGAACGCTAACCTGAGTATTATTGGACGCGGCAATGCGAACAAATTCGCAGGCTTGTAACAGGTTGATAAAGCCGCCTCGGGTCACAATCACGACAAGTTTTTTCACGATAGCCTCCTGACAAACTCTTCGCTGGCGTTATCCTTGTTTCGGATTACGGGCATGTGGAGGAGTGAAGGCCCAATATTATTTATGGAGGCCGCACTCGGTTATCTCAAAATCCCGCCACCGCCCCGACCGCGGATCTTCCCCAGGCATCACTGGACCGGTGCAGTGGGTGCAACCAATACTGGGATAGTTCTGGTCGTGGAGCACGTTGTAGGGGACGTCATGGGTGCGGATATAGGCCCACACATCCTCACTGGTCCACGTGGCGAGAGGGTTAAATTTGACCAACTCAAACTTCGTATCCCATTCCACCAACCCTGCGTTGGCCCGGGTGGGGCCCTGGTCCCGTCGAATGCCGGTAATCCAGGCAGAATAGCCCTTGAGAATCCGGGTCAGGGGTTCGACCTTCCTCAGTGCACAGCATTGGCTCGGGTCCCGCAACCACAAGGCTGCGCCATACTGGTTGGCTTGCTCCTCCGGGGTCAGAAGGGATTTCACCTGAATGACCTGCTCGGAGGAGACTCCATATTTCGCAATAATCCGATCACGGACTTCGAAGGTTTCGGGAAAAAGAAAATCTGTGTCCAAATAAAATGAGGCCGCTTGTGGATTGAGCCGGTGCAACATATCCAGGAGCACGACGTCTTCCGCACCAAAGCTGCATGCCAAAATAATGCGCGGAAAATACTGTTCCAGGGCGTATTGCAAAACCTCTTGAGGGGATTGCGCCTCGAAGCCAAGGCTCAATCCCTTCAGTGCTTCGTCAGAGGCTTTGATCTTGACGGGTTCGACCACGGTTCTTATCTCCTACACCTCAACTTTTTCCACCAACACCTTAAAGTGTTGGTTGTCCGCTTCTAGCGGATCTTCGGCTAAAACTTTGTGCCCATCGTTCCGAAGACTCATCGGCACGTTTTTGATGGGCTCCCCGGCATCCAACCAGACTTCAAGCCGGTCACCATGATCCATCATTTCCAGCTTCAATTTGGTCTTGACATAATTGAGTGGACACATCACCCCCCGGAGGTCAAGAATGGGCGCCTCGTCTTGGGTGGGAATTGACCCTTGTTCGACAGAGGCCGCCTCGGATGGCTTCGTGGATTCCCCGCCAGTCTCAGCCCCTTCAAGCTTCAGATCCTTCCCAATTCCTTCCGTGATGGTTCGACACGCTTCGACAAACCCTCGGGCGAAGGCAATTTTGGCCTGTGTGAATTCACCCGTGCTTTCCTTGGTGCCAAGATCCCCGACCTGTGCGCTCAGGTTCCGATAGGTTTCTGGAATCAATCCCTCTTTACTGGCTGCAAGGCGATCGAATTCTGCCAAGGTCTCGGCATCCGTGTTCGGGTCAACTCCTTCGGTGACCAGCAGGCCTTTGGCACCGGCCACAACCGCACGGTAAGCCTTATTGATCGCAAACGCATATTGGTGTTTCTCCGCGAGAACCCGGGCTTGGTAAAGTTCCTGCTCTGCTTCCAGGATGCGGTTATCTATCATCTCCAAGGCACCCCCGGCACATTCCCCCGGTCCGAGGTCCTCGACGGTAAATTCATCATCGGCTTCCCAATCGATATAGTAAGAAGGATCCTGATCGTAAGAAGGCAGAATCGTGTGAGGAATGAGTTCCTCCTTTAGCTTCGCTTTACCGGTTCTGGTGATGAACATTTGGAGACTTTCACCGGATTGCCGGTCCCGCCGATACACCTCAATGAGATGGGAGATCGCCGCCGGCACATTTTTGGCCGGTACCTTTACGGTCATTTGTCCAATTTTGGCGGTGCCATTCACCTGACCTCCCAGGTGGACTTCGTAAACCGGAGCCACGTGTTCACCAATTCGCTTGCCCACGCCGTGCAAGCCGATGGTGGCGATGTGGTGTTGAGCGCATGAGTTGTGGCATCCACTGATTTTAACATCGACTCCCTTCAGATCGTCGGGGACTTGGCCGGCCGGAAAAATTTCGGAAAGCGCTCTCCCCAGTCCCTTGGCCGAGGTAATACCAAGCCCGCACGTATCGGTCCCAGGGCAGGCCACGATGTCTTCCAGTTGTTCCGCTCCGGGTTCAGCCAACCCGTGAGAGCCGAGCTCACGGTAGAAATCTTCGATTTGTGATTCGGGTATCCACCGAGTGATGAGATTCTGGTGAATGGTGGTCCGGATATTCCCGTTGGAGTAGGTCTCGGCCAAGTCCGCCACCGCCAACATCTGGTCAGCGGTAATATCCCCCATTGGCAATTTAATCACCGCAGCCACAAAACCTGGCTGTCTCTGAGTGATAACATTTCCCCGACGCCATGTTTCGAAGGGGGTGAGGGAGACTACTTGCCCATCGGCGCCATTTCCCCCGCCGTTGCCCTGGCTTCCGTTCCCGCTTTTTGTCGGCATGATGAGAGGGGCTGGGTCCTGGTGGACCAGTAATTTGATTGGCTGAAGTGAAGATTGGGATTTCTCCATGCTCTGATACGCTTCTTCCCAGCGCCGCGTGAATTCCTCAAACCCCAGCTTGTCGATCACGAATTTCATCCTGGCCTTGGTTCGGTTTTTTCGATTTCCTAGATTGTCAAAGACCTTGATCACCGCTTCGATGATGGGAATCAGTTCTTCCATCGGCACAAATTCCCGCAGTAGGTGACCAATCCGAGGCGCCGCACCCAGTCCCCCCCCGACGGTCATCCGGAATCCGATGGCTCCATCTTCCCGCTTGGTTGCCAGAAGGCCAATGTCATGGATGGGCGTTAACGCGCAATCATGCCGGCACCCGGAAAAGGCAATTTTAAATTTACGAGGCAGGCTCTGGTTTAATGGATTCCGCAGAAGGTGGTAGGCGACCGTCTTCGCGTAAGGCGTCACATCAAAGACCTCACCTTGGCAGACACCAGCCAAATGACAGGCGGTGACATTTCGGACCGTATTGGCACAAGCTTCTCTCGTGGTGACATCCACTTCGGCCAGTTTTCTCATAACCGTACCGGCGTGGTCCAAAGCCACATAATGGAGCTGAATATCCTGCCGGGTGGTGATATGCCCGACCCCAGTGGCATAGGTATCGGCGAGCTGGGCAATTCGGCGGAGTTGATTAGCCGTTAAGCCTCCGAACGGGATCTTGATCCGCACCATCTGCACGTCCGGCTGGCGCTGGCCATAAATCCCATATTGAAGACGAAAGGGTTTAAACACCTCGACTGAGGTTTCACCGGATTGCACACGCTTGACCTCGTCCTCAAAGGTCTCAATTTCCTCCAAAATCTCCTGAGGAATGGGAATGGTTTTAATTTCGTGGATTGTGGCAGATCGACCCGTGTCCATGATGCGCCTCCAAATTTCTCGCCAACCGAAAGAGCTATTGCCTCCTGCTAGGCGTGGTCATTTTTTACAATACAAGCCAGCTTCAGCACGGCGAACCAGTCAATTAAATGTGATACATGGGTACCCGTTCTTGTTCAAGCTGCTCATAGCGTTCGACAAGGCCTTGAAGCGTGATGGAATTCAGAACCTCCCGCTCCGCCTGATGTACGCGATCCCAAATCGAAGCGAGCAACGCTTCAGAATGGATATTCTGGTGATCCGGGCGACCGTTAGGTTCCCCGTTGCGAGGTGCACCAGAAAAGAAAGGGCCGTTCATCGCCTCCACGATGTCGGCCAAAGAGACCTGCGCCGGATCCCTCCGGAGCGAATACCCTCCTTGGGGACCCCGAAGACTCTCGATAATCCCCCCCTGCTTCAGGGAATGCAGAATTTGTTCAATGAATCGAATGGGTATGTTTTGCCTTCGGGCTATGACCTTGGCCTGGACCGGAGAGGTATCAAACCGAAAGGCCAAGTCCAGAGCGGTCAAAATGCCATAGGTGACTTTTAAAGGAACCTTGATCATGATATTCCCTATAATTCCGATAGGAATTGTAGTAAATATACAGGCTTTGTCGTCAATCTGTCAAGGCAGAAATCATGAAAAATGGCTTACAAGGTACATATCCTAAACCCCAATTCCGTAAGGGTATGCTTTAAAGTTTCAGAGGCGTTGTTTAATTGGAGGCCCATACCAGGAAATTCACGCCGTTGTGGATACTCTCTGCGGAGGCGGTCAAATTCCCAGGCCCTGCTTTCTGGAGGAATGGCCAATAGCTCCTTCATTCGACGGCTATCTTCCGGGAGGTCATGGAGGCGAGTGGCAATGTCCCTTACAACATCTTGAATGTTCTTTCCCCCTGCATCAATAACCACCTTCGCCGGTTCGGCGAGTGACAGTTCCCTTTGGGGGTCCCAACTCAGGTCAATCCCGAAGTAGTGGCATGCGGCTTGATAGATCATGAAAGTCCCCAGGACTTTTCCGTCAAAGGAGTACCCCGCGATATGGGGGGTTCCAAGGATCACTTCCTTAACCAGGTCCCAATTGATTATGGGTTCCCCTTCCCACACATCCAAGACAGAGGCATTCAGCGTATGAGTGGCAACGGCTGTGAGAAGCGCTCGGTTGTCAATCACTTCACCCCGCGCCGTGTTGAGCAGGGTTGTGGATGGGGAAAGCTTTGAGATCATAGATTCATTAAACAAGTGATAGCTTTTATCCAACCCAACCATCGTGAGGGGAAGGTGCAAGGTGATAAAATCGGCATCGAACGTATCCGCAAGGGGTCGGTATCCAGGGTGACCAGTGACCCTCGCCAGGGGCGGGTCGTTGAGAATAACTTCCATCCCCAGGGCCTTGGCTTTCTTCTCCACCAGACTCCCGATTCTGCCCACACCAACGATCCCGAGAGATTTCCCTTCCAACTGGATTCCGTGCTGTTGCGCCACGACCAGCAGAGCCGTGAGAACATACTCCGCCACCGAGTTGGCATTGGAACCCGAGGCGGAGGCGAAGCCTATGTCATTTGCACTCAGGAAATCCTGGTCGATATGATCAATCCCGGTTGTGGCTGTTCCGACAAAACGGATCGTACTGTTCTTCAACAAAGGAGCATCGATTTTCGTTATCGACCGAACGACCAACACGGTGGCATCTTGCAAATCCTTCGGCCCGATAGCTCGGCCTGGCACCAAGGTGACTTCTCCAAGAGAACTGAAAGCCTCTTTTGCGAAAGGGACGTTTTCGTCCACCACGATTTTCATGGCTTACCCCGATGTACTGACCGACGAAACATGCTAGGATTTACCCATATAGCATAGCTCTGCGACTGTTGTCGGCTCGACAGAATTTCTATTCGGAGTATAACTCAGAGTTCAAGGCATACGGCCCTAAAAGGAGTGCATTGAGGGTGATCAATAAGGAGGGGTAAGGGATGACGAAAACCGTGAAGAAGGGGAGCGGGAGGAGCGGAACTAAAACTCAAGCCAAGAGTGGTGCGGGGGCGGTGAAGACGAAGAATAAAAGTCGTCCACGGCTAAGTCCTAAAAAGACCGCCCCGCCCTCAAAGAACTCAACCTCCGCCTCGACGGTCCAACTCAAAGTAGGGCAAAAGGCCCCGCCGTTTATCCTTTTCAGTCAGGCTGGGGAAAAAGTGAGCCTAACCGACTACCGAGGGAAAAGGGTGGTCCTGTATTTTTACCCAAAAGACGATACGCCGGGATGTACCAAGGAAGCCTGTGCCTTTCGCGATAGTATCGAGGAAATCAATGAAAGCGGAGCAGTGGTGCTGGGAGTCAGCGCCGACTCGGTCGACTCACACAAGAAATTTGCTCAGAAATTTAACCTGAACTTCCCGATTCTAAGTGATGTGGACAAAAAAATGGTC
>JACZVJ010000123.1 GCA_022572725.1 Nitrospinota bacterium
GCGGCAGTGACCAGGTAAATGTTGTGGATCATGGTTCCCCCTCCCACGTAGGTGAGCGCCTCGATGTCCTGCTCGAGTTGTTCCTCTGAAAGCTGGAGCGACCCCAACATCAGATTCAGCCGTGACCGACCTGTAATTCGTGAAAAAGGATCCCGCCCAAGGTCCTTTTCTTTCTTCTGAAGCCAGGCGGCTGAATTATTCACACCCACCCCGAGCCACGGCGATTGCCTGACCATTACGTAAGCCCCCTCGTTCATATTGAGCCGGGAATTGAGGGACTCCACGGGAGCGTTGGTCCACCTGGCGGCAATGTGTGGCCATTCTTTAACAACCAGCCCCCCCATCAGGAGGCCACAAAGAGCCAGGACTCCCACGAGACGAGGTGAAGGCCTTTGGATGAGAGAAATGCACACCACGATGCCGCAAGCCAACGCGAATCCGATCCATCCCCCCCGCGAAAAAGTCAGAATGACGATTGTTACCCCACCGGCGATCAAGGTAAAAAAAATCCACCGTCTTCGCGTCTCGCCCCAAAGGGCATAGGCCAGGAGAATGGGAATCAGCATGTTCAGGTACATGGCTAAACTATTCGGGTGGCCCAAGGTCCCCGAGAGTCGATAAATCCCCCGGAAGTGCTGAATGGAGGCGAAGGCGATCTCGAGGCCCGCCATGACGCAAATGGTGTAAAAGGCGACCCGCGTCCACTCCTCCGTTTTGACCAGATTGGCCACAACCCAAAAGATCATCAGGCCCTTGAGCATCTTGCTCAACTCAAATAAGCCATAAAGGCGTGACTCCGCACCCAGGAGTGAGAGAGTGGCGATGCCCAGAAATAGGAGGATGGGGATCGTTCCCTTTGGAAACCACTGAATGCCTCCCTCCGCCCGGTTGAGGGATTTGGATTGGGCAAAAAAGGCAACGAAGAGAACGCCCAGCAACAGGTCACTGATGGAGACCTCAAAACCGCGGGTTGAGCCCCTGTACCACTCATGCGACATGAAATTGATGTCAAGCATGTAGAGGGTAGAGAGAAGAAATGCGACAAAGACGCCCCGGAACACCCGCTGGGATAATGCCGCCCAGGCAGCAAGCTGGAGGCTCAGCGCCGCCCCAAAAAAAAAGCCGTAATACTTCAGGTCCACTCGCTTTTCTTTGTTCCCTAGGCTTCAATCGCTCCCGATCCATCGCGATTGCAGTATGAATAGTAGTCATACCGGTGCTTGAGAAGCAGAGGTTCCACCGCGTTGAACACAATCCCGAGAACTTGGGCGTTCCCCAGCCGCTGCCATATCTCGGTAAAACTATGTCTTCCGGCCACCCCCGCTCGGACGACGAGGAGGATTCCATCCGTGTAGGGAGCTAGGAGACACGTATCCGTCACGGGGAGGATCGGTGGGGAATCCAGAAGGATCGTGGTGAACTGGCCGCGCATTTTGGAAAAAAATCCAACCAATGCCCCCGGGGTGAACAGATCGGCCGGGTTGGTCAGAACATCTCCTGCCGTAAGGACAGTCAAGCGGTCGACGGGACCCGCCTGAAATGCCGAGTCCGGGTGACACGCCCCGCTAAGGACATCGGCCAATCCCGGGCGTATTTTCAGACCAAGCAGCTTATGAATACTGGCCCTCCTTAACTCCGCATCCACCAACAGGACATTTTGGTCCTTCTCAAGGGCCATGGTGAGCGCCAAATTCGCGACACTGACGCTTTTCCCCTCCTCAGGCAGAGCACTGGTCACCACAAAAATTTTCCCAGTTTCACCACGGGTGAGTAGCTTGACACTGGTTCGGAGATGCCGGTATTGCTCAGCAAGAATGGAGCTGGGGTCGCCGTACATCACAATCGTAGGATCGATGGGGCGGCCATTTGGTTTGGGACTATGGCCCTCTTCTCCTTTAAAATTCTTGGAGTTCGTGGCCTTTGGCTTTTGAGGAGGAACCGACCCAAAACGAGGAATACTCGCGAGGAGAGGGAGATGGACGGATCGTGTCAGATCATCCGAAGTTCGGATTGTTTGATCCGTGATCTCTGTGAGAAACACTCCCCCAAAACCCACGACCAAAGCCATCACTAAACCAGCCGCAACAATCAACCAGCGATGGGGTCGGATCGGTATAACCGGCAAGCTAGCAGGATCCAAAACCTGGAATTTCTCCTCCCGTTGCAACTCTTCGAGCTTCATGGAGAGTTGGGCGTCGAGGTTCTTATTCATCAAGGCCTGAAAGCGCTCCTGCAGGACGTCATATCCCCGGGTAAGGCGGATTAATTCTTTCTCGCGCACGGTAGCTTGGGCCACCCGGGTTGCAAGCTGCTCTACCTTTTGCAGCAATTGTGCTTTTTCTCTGGTGAGGGCCCCCTGCTCCAGCTCGTACTCCTGGATCTGCCGATTTAAGATGCGAGCCATCGGATGCTGGGGAATTTCCTCTTGGCCGAGCGTGTCTTTCACTTCGCGCGAAGGTGGGTTACTCCCATCTCGCCTCTCCCCTTCCACCTTTGACCGGAGCTCCTGAATCTCTCGGACAAGGAGCATCACGGCGGGATGGTTTGTCTTGTAACGTGCTTGCAAGGCTTTGAGTTGGTCCCCTCGGGCTTCAAGCTGTGCCTGGAGAGAGGAGCCACTGCCCAGGTACTCAGCCAACTCTTTCTGGGTCAGGTCTTTTCTCCCCTTTAAATCATGGACTCTCCTTTCGATTCCTTCCAACTGACCTAAAGCCCGGTCGAGGGCCCGTTGGTTGGCTACTATCTTATTGGGAAGCTCATCACGATACTGTCCCTTGAAGGCCAAGATTTTATGTTCCTGGGAGTCGAGTTCCTGCTCAGTTTGTGCCAGCTCTTGCTGGAGAAACTCACTGGTTCCTTCCATCCCTTTCTCCATGAAGCGCAGCGTGTCCTCAAGAAAGAAATTGGCCAGTTCGTTGGTGATCTGCATCGCCTGTCGCGGATCGCCACCTTCATAGGAAAGTTGCAGCGAGTCGGTTCCCTTGATGCGGACACTGATCCTTTCACGAAGCTCCGTGATCATTTCCTGAACAGCAACAGGGTCGTAAGTATTCGGAACAAGATTGAGCCGAGTAATCACCTTCTTCAGCAGGGATTCGCTCATGACGAGGATTCGAAAGATACGGAGGCGTTGTTCGAGATCAGGAGTGATCCTGACTGAACCCACGTACGCTTCAGCGATCGGTCTTTGGTCGAGCAGGATGGTGGTGGACGCCCGGTAAACATTAGGGAGGACATAGGCGAGGATCCCCGAGGCCAAGGTGACCAGAGTGACCAGAAGGATGAACAGACCCTTGCGATATCGGAGGATTCTCAGGGAGCCCCGCAAATCCAACAGGTTTAAGGGGGCTGTATCTCCGGACATAGAAGGCTCCATGGCAGACCCTGGTTTTGGGGTTTCTAAATCCGGTGACATGGTTCTCGGTGGGCGTTTGGCAAGGCCAAGGATTGGTTTGTCAGGAATCGCTTGGGCCGGTCGAAGGCCCTCGATGGAAGGCACGCACGTTTCGTTCCTTTGCCCAATTCAGGGTGAACTCAAGGCCGAAACAAGTCACCCCCCTGGTGCGGGACGTTGGATTGTATTGGGCAAATTGTTGGGTGGGTTCCCCTTTAAGGAACCAGAATGGTATCGCCCGGCATGAGCCAGAGATCCTTTTCCACCTCGCCATTCTTGATAATGTCGTTGACCGGGACCGGGATCACTTCGCGGACATGATCGTGGTACCGGATAATCTTGATGCCGTTGGGCTGGGCAAAATCGGTAAACCCGCCTGCCATGCTAATGACTTGGACAAGAGTCGTATGGCTTCGCAGTCGGTATTGTCCGGGATTGACGATGTCTCCCAACAAAAACACGCTAAAATTATTGGCCTGTACGACCACCACGCTCACATTGGGCTCGTGCACATATTCCTGAAGTCGCGTGGTGATCTCGTCGCGGAGCCCCAGCGCCGTCAGGCCTTCAGCCTGGAGATCCGGGATCAAAGGCAGTGACAATTTGCCATCAGGGCGAATGGTCACTTCGAGGGTGAGATCTTCCTCCCCCCAAACAGACACGAAAAGGACATCCTCGGGCCCCAATTGATAATCCCCGGGGGGCTTCTCCGCCTCCACGGGAACAACTTGTATCTCCATGTTGGAGCAGCCGGTGCTCACGCTGCAGAGAAGAACGAGCACAAGGACTCTGTTCAAAGGGGAGCGTGATAACCTCATCTCATTCTCCAATTAGTCCCTATGGCATCCAGGTTCAGGAGTGAGTCATGGTGTTGAACGTAAGCCATTTTTCCCGTCGAGTCCCTCTTGCTTTGAAGACAACAAGCCGCACTCCTGGATCTTATAGAGCAACGCTTTATAGCTGATCTGCAAAAGCTTTGCAGTCTGCACTCGGTTCCAATGCGTGTGCTCCAAGGCGGCCTGGATGGCTGGGCGTTCGGCTTCACGTGCAGCCCGCCGTGCCACCTCCTTCAATCCGAGTAGGGCAGGTTGTACAGGCTTCGGGGCTCCGTTCTGAGGAAGAGGTGACTTGAGGTCCTCCACTACCGCCTCGTTTCCAAAAACCACAATCCGCTTCACCACGTTTTCCAACTCCCGGACATTCCCAGGCCAGGGATAGGTCTGGAACCGCTGCCAGCTCGCCCCGGAGAGAGTCGGCATGGGACGGTGGTACATGTCGGCATAGTAACGGAGGAAATAGTTTGCGAGGGGAAGAATATCTTCTGGCCGCTCCCGAAGCGCGGGCACCACCATGGTGACCACGTTGAGCCGGTAGTACAGATCCACTCGGAAAGTTCCGGCCGCCACCGCCTGTTCCAAATCCCGATTGGTGGAAGCTAGCAGGCGGGCATCGACTCTGATATCTCGAACCCCTCCGAGCCGTGAGAATTCCCCATCCTGGAGCACCTGCAGCAATTTGGCCTGTAAGGGGAAGCTCAGATCCCCCACCTCATCGAGGAAAATCGTGCCCTGGTGGGCCAACTCGAACTTCCCGAGTTTGCGTCGGTGGGCACCAGTGAACGCCCCCTTTTCATACCCGAATAGTTCAGACTCCAACAGTTCAGTTGGGAGAGCGGCGCAATTGACCTTAATGAAGTGTTTGTCCCGCCGCAGGGAGCGTGCATGGAAGGCAGCGGCAATCAGCCCCTTTCCCACGCCGCTTTCCCCCAGAATCAAAACGGTAGCATCGGTATTGGCAACCTGGTCCAAGACGGTAAGGACCCGGCGCATCTGAGCGCTGCACGTCAAGGACAAAAGAAACTCAGGATCCTCTCGGAAGGAGACCTCCTTGGTCTTTCCAGGCTTTTCCGTGGCTTGTAAATCTGTGGTGGATAGAAGTTTTTCCATGGAGGGTCGACAGGGATGGGTCCGCTACTTATGACAAGTAGAAGGGTGATTGACTCTGGACAACCCGATTTTGTTCTGGACGAGGCAGTTCATGATCTTGCCCATGGAGGGGTGACTCCCATCAGCCACCAAAATCCTCTCCCAGTTATCACAAAGAGGGTCAATGCGATTGATGGTGTGGGGAAAAGCTTGTGCAATATTCCCTCCTTCATTCATGGGAGACAGGGAAAAAATGCAAATGCTTTGGTGACCTTTAAGAGCGGTTCTCACCGGTAAAAAACGTTTGGAAAACCAAAATAGGCTGGGGGGGGCACGGAACACGGCTCCGCCCTCTCACTTACATATTCCAAAGGTGCTTCCTTGGTTGAGTGCCCAACTCGGTTACCAAGGAGAGCTATCACTACCCCCACGCCTTTTTCTCAAGGGCGAAACGTGAGGATGTCCCGACTACTTCATTTCACCGTATAGCCAATCCGTCCTCGGATTCCCTCAAAGTTAGCTTGTGTAACAACCAGACAAACATCAACGCCCAGGTTTCACAATTCATCGGTCAAACAAAGAGGGTCCAATTAGGGACGCAGAGGCTTTTGGTTCACCAAATCCGTGAAGGGTTAAGCCCAACTCATCAAGGAATGGGAAAAAGAGACTCATGGGCCACAATCGCCAATCGCGATGCCAGGTTCGAATAAAATACTTTTAGAGGTGAGAAGGGGCGGGACTTTTTAGCCGCAAGGAGGGACGAAAAAGTATAAGGCCATCTAGGTCAGCCAAATAACAGGAATCAATGCCCTCCTGGCAATTCCCTTCTCGATTCAGCCATAAGCATAAAAAATTAATAAAATTTTTTAATTTTTAATAAAATTTTAGGAAAAATCTTTTATTAAATAAAGCAACAAAAATAAAAAATTGATCGATCCTACTGTGATTACCGGGTTTTACACGGTGTCTGTTATTGTTCATGATGAAAAATAATTTTTGGCTAGGGAAAAAATTATAATTTTTTCGGTGAGCATATCTGATTTCTAGCTAAAATTTTACAATCTGAAAATAAGGGGAGCGATTTCATCACACCTCGATTAACTAGTCAAGAGTGAAAAAGATTTCTGAAGCACACAAAAAATAAGGTGGCCCCCACTTCATGCTGAAGCGAGGGTAGGTAAAAATTCTCTCAAATTAGGTAAAAATTCTCTCATGTGTACACACTCAGATTCTATCTCTCAGACAGTGTCCGATGAGATTCACGTTCAGCGGACTTGGTTGAGACCCGTGCATCCTCGTCCTGTCACGCCCGCGGACCTTAACGGGCATCCATCTTTTCCGCCCTAGCAGGAACCGCAAGATGGATCCCCGCTACAAACTGCGGGGATGACAGACAGAGGTTTTTCCCCTGACAGTGACCGGTCATATTCACCAATTCACCTGGCATTGCCTGAAAGAGGAAATACAAGTTTTTACAAATGATGAAACACGACACTTGGTTTCCTGCTCACGTTGCATGATCGATCCCAGGGTAAAGCTCTTGGAGCGCGCGCTCGATAGTTTTAAAATTGCCAAACCGTGGAGCCCAACGGCTTTTCCTGCCCTCCGTAGCAGGCTACTGCGGAGGACGGGCACCCATGCCCACCCCACTCTCCTCAATTCCCCTCCGAATCCGCTTTTAGATCAAAACACCCACCCCAAGCTACCCTGAGAGTGGGGTTCACGCTCGTAGCTTTGACCAGCGCCTGGAGGCGGTGCCCAGTGCGCACCGTCCGGCTGGCGGCTCTCTCAAGCTGGCAGGCAACGTGGGGCACCATGCGGGGGCTGTGCTGCTCAACGTGCAGGTCGGTCTGTGGGCCTGGTGTGACGAGATCCGCACGCGCTGTGCGGAAGCGGCTCAGGCCTGCGCCTGGGCAGGAGGAAAGCAAGGAAGAATATCCCGGCACGCCGGAGCCGTGCGTCCGGAGGAGCCCCAGATCATGCACAGGGGAGCGGGTAGGGGACGAGCAAGTCCCATGAGAGGACCCGCGTCGTGAATCGTTCACGAGAGAGGCGGTCCGACAGCCTCCGGGGCGGACGGGAACCCCTCGGGGTCAGACCAATCGCGGATTTTAGGTCCCAATTTTGGTAAACATTTTCATACTTTTCATTGGGAAGCTGTCGGGTCCTACAGAGTTTTCGGAGCCCGGCTTCGTGGATTGATCAGGTTTTTCAACGAGTTAAGGGAGGGGTTGCCATGCTTTTTGGGTAAAGGAGAATTGGGCACGCCGATTGCTTCATATATTGAAAAATATACAGTGGAGTAAAACCCGTATGGAAGGAGAAACACTCATGTCGTGCCTGAAGAGGAAAACGGAAAATATCGGATTTAGGGTGCGGGCTCTATTTTGGGCTTCTTTGGTCAGTATGACCCTGCTGTTGTGGATGGGTCCTCCACATGCGGTGTATGCCGTATCCCTTTCAAACACCTCAATCACCGGGGCCGAGTTCGGCACGTTTCTTGGTGCCTCTATCAATTCCCTAAACACTTCCACCGTCTTTGGCGGGGATGTGGATTTACTTTCGCAAGTATTTCTCGGTAAAGCGGGAACTCTGGCCGCAGGATTTAATGTCTACATTTACCAGGTTATACACAAAAGTGGTACGCTCCTGAGTCCTATTACCCAATTTAATTTCGATTGGGTTGTGGGAGCACCTCCAACACTTGACTTCAGTAGTTTAGGTGAAGGCACTGGTCACGACTCTTTTTTTGTTACCTCTGCGGGTCCTATTTCAACGGGTCCGT
>JACZVJ010000124.1 GCA_022572725.1 Nitrospinota bacterium
AGGCTCGGCGAAGGCGTGGGGTTGGGGTGAGGGGGCTTTGTCTTCCATCGCTTTCACAAGTAAGAATGTAGGGTGGGCAATGCCCCATAAGCGCTAACTTAAAAATGTATGAAGTTTGACCTCCTCGTAAACAGTTGTCATTCCCGCGAAAGCGGGAATCCAGAGAACACAAAACGCGCACAAAACTGGATTCCCGTTTGCACGGGAATGACAGAAAACCGCTTCTTCGGACCATTGACAAAACCGTCATCGTTAAGTTAGCGCTTATGCCCAGTGGGGGAGACCTGCCTGCGCGCCTGCACGTCGAAGCGTTTCGGCGCGTAGACGCGGAGCCGAAGCTCCGCTTCCGCCTGCGGGGGCCAAAGCCCTTCGGCGGAGGACTCGGCGAAGGCAGGGGGTTAGGGTGAGGGGGATCTGTTTCAACTGGGCACCCCACTTCATGCAGCTCACCGAGTTCGATTTTCCCTTCGATCCCTCCTTGATTGCCGATCGTCCGATCCACCCCCGGGATCAGGCTCGGCTGTTGCTCGTCCCCCGCGGAAGCGGGCCCTACACTCATCATCAGGTGAAGGATCTCCCCTCCTTGCTGAATCCAGGTGATGTGCTGGTCGTGAATGATACAAAAGTCATTCCGGCCCGGCTCTGGGGCTACAAGGTTCCTGGTGGGGGAAAGTTAGAGTTGTTGGTCGTCAAACAACAGGACGGAGATTCTTGGGAAGTCCTCATTAAGGGGCAGGTGAAGAAAGGCCAGGTCATCAGTTTGGGCCAGCACGCCCAGGCGGTCGTCGTTGAGCGAAGCCGGGAGCGTACGATGGTTCGATTCACAAGCGACTGTCCGGTTCACGAATTGATCCAGAAAGTGGGGGAGGTTCCTCTTCCGCCTTACATCAAACGAAAACCGAGTCTTGCCGACCGGGTGGATTACCAAACCGTCTTTGCCCGTGTGGAGGGGGCGGTGGCCGCGCCCACGGCCGGTTTGCATTTTACACCTCAACTCCTTGAAGCCTTGGACGCCCGAGGGATTCACCACGCTTCGGTCACGCTCCACGTGGGACCTGGCACGTTTCGTCCCGTGACGGTGCTGAACATCCACGACCATCACATGGATAGTGAATGGTTTCAGGTACCTGATGAGACCGCAAAAATTATCAACAAAGTCAAAGCAGAGGGGAGGCGAGTCGTTGCTGTGGGAACGACGGCCGTTCGCAGCTTAGAGGCGGCGGCTGATGAAGAAGGAAGGGTTCATCCACAGAATGGAGAAACCCGCCTCTTCATTACGCCGGGATATAAGTTTCGGGTGGTCGATGCCCTCCTCACCAACTTCCACTGGCCCCGAACCACGCTGATCATGCTCATCGCCGCCTTTGCGGGGCTGGACCAAGCGCGAGGTGCCTATGAAGAGGCGATTAAGACGGCCTATCGGTTATATAGCTATGGCGATGCGATGGTGGTTCGGTGAGGGGTGCCCTCTGTCCCCATTCCTACACGCACGTATTGAATCGGGACCGGAGGGGTGTGCAGTGATGTCCTGTCGACTCCTTATGACTCCGTGGGGGCTTATACGGAACCATATATGAACCAGGCAGAAGAAAGACAAAGAGCTGAAATGCCACAAAGACGTTCAAAGACAACGGGTTACGCGGTTCATTGTCAAGGCAATTCCAGGGACTTATACTGCGCAAACAGAAGACTTAGGGACTTATACAGAACAAGATAATCATTGTTATCCGCCTTGAACGGAGTTGCGGCTGATGTCACGTTTCAGAGTCAATCGGTATACTTGAGGCCACTTAACGATTTTTTTCGGAGGAAATCCCCGTGAATGAAGACGCGACCGAGACCGACGCAACGGAGAGTTCAGACAAAACATCGCCACCTGTCTGGTTCTGGGTGATTTCTATCATTGCCCTGTTGTGGTATCTGATGGACATGTCAGCTTTTTTTATGCGCGTGTTAATGACTGACGACGTCATTAAGGCAATGCCGGAAAATCAACAGCACTTGTATCGAAATATGCCTCTCTGGGTGAATATCGTATTTGCTGGTGAAGTGTTTGGCGGAGCGCTCGGCTGTGTAGGATTGCTGCTCAGGAAGAAATGGGCATTGCCTTTATTCGTCGTTTCTATCCTCGGTGTGTTTAGTCAGACGTTTCACGTCTACTTCCTCTCCGACGCTATCAGCATAATGGGTACCCCGGCGGTCGTGATGCCGCTGTTGGCTATCCTGATAGGCATAGGAATGATCGTTTTGGCGAAATCAGCGATTTCTAAGGGCCGGCTGCGGTAGGAATCGTGACGTGTCATAGCAGCGGATAACAAGGCGTTGCACCGGAGCGGCGGGCAGCGTCGGTTCTGAATTCAAAAGTCGTTCGCCGCCGCCCGGTGAACTTGGTCGTTATGCGGCATTGGACGTCACTGGGCATTCGTCCCGCGATGGCCGCGGTCGGCCAGTAGCGGACTCTCTCCTTGCATCAGAAACCTAGCGCAAGTTCAGCGAGTTGAAATCCCGCGCGCCCAGTATGCAAAGTACGGGACAAATGCAGAAATGGGGTCAAGTCTTGCAATAACACATCTGATAAGGGGACACAATACATAACTAGTCAAAGATGGGGTCATCAAAGATGGGGGCAGGCATGAGTATTGACTTATCCGCCACCCGCCGGTGGCCTCGGTCTCATTGCACGCAAATCGCGCGTCGAATTCGCTGGGGCCTTCTATCATGTGATTGCCGGCGGCAACAGGCGTGCGGTCCTCTTTCACGTGGACACCGATTATGCGGCCTACCTCCAACGCTTCGAACGCTACTGCCAGCGCGATCGGCTCCGGTGCTATGCCTATGTCTTAATGGCCAATCATGTTCATCTGCTGGTGGAAACTGGAGGGGCTCTGTTGTTCCGGACCATACAGCAAGTGTAGGGTGGGCATCGCTGAAAAAATAAATCTGCCCCCTTTTTGTCCCCTTTTTACTTTTTAGTCGTGGGTCTCCATCCACACCAATCCTGCAAAGCTATGTTTCTTTTCCAAGGTGAGGTGGGCTCTTACTCAGATGCGTCCCCTAGCAGGAAGTCAAAATCTGATTTGGAAATGGACACGCCGGTTCCTTTTGGGGCCGAGTCTTCCATCACGGCTTTGTAGAGAGCCAGTTTGTGCTTTTTCAGCTCCATCATTTTCTCTTCAATGGTGTGACGCATCAGGATCCTCATGATCGACACCGTGCTCGTCTGTCCGATGCGATGCGCACGGTCGGAGGCCTGGTTTTCCACCGCGGGGTTCCACCACGGGTCGAGGTGGAAGACATAAGAGGCCTTCGTCAGGTTCAACCCTTGCCCCCCGACCTTTAAACTCAGTAAGAACACAGATGGCTCGGTGCCCGTCTGAAATTCCTGCACCAATTTCTTCCTTTTACCGGTGGCGGTTGTGCCGTCCAGTCTGGCAAATGGGATGCCCTGTCCCTGCACCACCTCTTCCACAAGGTCCAGATACGTGGTGAACTGGGAAAACACGAGGGCACTGTGGCCTTCTTCCACCAGTTCCTTCAGCCGATCGATCAGGAATTCGATCTTCGGGGAAGGTTCGTTGTTTCTCGCGTCGAGTAACCGCGGAGAGAGGCACAACTGCCGTAGCTTTAAGATGGCGGTCAGGGCGATGATGCGAGCCTGTGCGGAGGTCTTGCTCCTATAGGCGTCTTCAATGGTGGGTTTGATCCGAGCCACGGTTTGTCGATAGAGAGTCTTTTGTCGATCGGTCAGATCGAGGTAGATATCCGTTTCGATTTTTGGTGGGAGCTCCTTCAGGATTTTTTCTTTCGTACGCCGCAACACAAAGGGTTTGGTCCGGCGGAGGATCGTCTCTAAGGCAGGGGATTGGTCCACTTTGAGCTGCGATTTGAAGTGATCGTATTCACCGAGGAGCCCGGGAAGGCAAAGGTCGATCAGTGAGTAATACTCCCCTACATGGTTTTCCAACGGGGTGCCGGTCATGACCATCTTGAATGCCCCTTTCAATCGTCTGACAGCACCGGTGGTGTCGGCGTAGATGTTTTTGATGGCCTGAGCCTCGTCAAAAATGATGACGTGGAACGGGATCTTTTCCAATTGGTGAATGTCCCGCCGCACGAGTCCGTAGGTCGTCAGGACCACATCACAGTCTTTGAACACCGTCCTCCGCTCTTTTCCCGTATAAAAGTGTATCCGTAAATCCGGATAAAACCGAGTGATCTCCTGTTCCCAGTTGAATAAGAGTGTTGGGGGAAGGACCACCAAGTGCGGCCTCTGGGTCTGAACGGATGCCGCAACGTTGCCCTCCTTAATGCCACCGAGCAGGCTAATGGCCTGAATGGTCTTGCCCAGTCCCATATCATCGGCAAGGCAGGCGCCAAACCGGTTTTGATAGAGAAAGGCGAGCCAGGCGTATCCCTCTTGTTGATAAGGCCTGAGTGTGGCCTGAAGTCGTTTCGGGAGCGGGGGTTTCTCGATCTTCTCAAAACGGGTTAAGCGGTCAATGAGCGCCTCATCCTCGTCGGAGAGGGTCACCTGAACCCCGAATTTTCGAAGTGTGATCCAATCGAGGATCTGGAGCCTCGGAATTTTGGCGATTTCTTTCCGGTTTCCTTTAGCCGTATTGCCGGCCTGATAAATGGCCGACAGCGATCGTAAGATCTCTTGTGAGTGGCTATCGAGGATTCGGACGGTGCCCTCTGCTTCCAATACCCCACCATGGTGAAGGACCTGTTCCCACATGGCCTCGTCGATCGTGACCCCGTCGCACCTAATCTCCGGTCGAATCTCAAACCAATCGATGCCGGATTGGCGCCGCGCGTCAAACCGGAAGTTCCATTGTGAGGTGACGACCGGTTTATGGTTGTAGGTCAGTTCGATGCCTGCTTCCCGCAGTTTTTCATGCAACTGGGGAAGCCGTGTCAAAAGAAGGTCGAGAGGAAGCGACATTTCATCAGGCCGTTCCATGCCACGAAACACTTGAGGGCCGAACAATTCGAAGGGGATGAGGTAGAGCAAAGCCTCCTTTGCCTTCTCGTTGGGAACAAGGGCCCAACGGCCCTCAGAGAATTGAAGGCGGGCATCGGGATCGAGAAACGCCGAGAAAAAGTGCTTCAAGAACATTTTGGCGTAGGACTTGACCGCATGTAGGCTGAAATCATTTCCGGAAAGGGATTCCCGAATAATCCGGTCCGCCTCGGATGTCTTGGAGACCGAGAGGAGCTGAAAAAAGGTGTCATACAGGACCGTCTTCCGCTTTTGAGCTTTCATGGCCACAGGAATACCCCGGCTCTGTTCCAGAATGGGGAAAAAACTAAATGTGGAGGTGGTCGGCATGCCCCTTGTGTTTCTCACATGGCACTCGGCCCGTAGCGTGCAGGAAGGGATACCGGGTAGGCCCAACTCCGTCGCTTCCGTCTTTGGCTCGATGGTCAGACGATAGAGAGGGTTAGACTCTCCCGGCGCTCTGTCCTCTCTCTGAATCGTGGTCGGTTCACCATTGACTTTCAAAATCAGGTGCCGGAGCGCCTCGTCTTTTTCCCGGCCAGCGATGTTGATTTGAACGGTTTGGAATTGTTCCAAAGGGATCTGAAAGGAAGGCTTCCCGAGCAGCCGGGATCCTACCCATTGGTGGTCATCGGAGAAAGGAACAAATGAATCCGGGTCATTCAGTATCCTATTCCATCCGTGGGGGTCCTCAGCAGAATCCCTCGCCAGCTCTGCAAGCTTTGTGAGGAAGCTATACATTTTCCAACCACTGGTGTCCTCGATGAGGGTAAGCTTTTTGGATTCCAGGTCGACTGCAAAATTCCAGAATGAATGAATATGTTCACGCACCACTCCATCCACAAGACACACCATGCGGACATCTACCTGATCTCCCGAGACACTGAGCTGGGTTTTTGACTGGAATTCAAGAGAGGCATCCCATTTCAGATGGACTTCCCCTTCCCGGGTCTCGAACACGATGGGGTAGGCGTTCCCATGCAGGCTGAGATAGGTGGAGAGATGTTCTCTGGCGAACGAGGACCCATGCGTGTGATACCTAATAAACGGGGCGAGTTTCGAAGGAACTCCCCACGATGAAACAACCTGTATCCCATTCTTTCGGATGGAAAGACGTGGAAACGTGTCTGTCACGGAGATAGCCATTTCAAAACGATCCGTCTTCTTCGGTGTTCCAGTCCTTTGGGGCTCGAGGGCGGCAGGCTGGTCCCTCAGAAGGCTCATGTGCAATGCTTGAAGCCGAGTGGGGTCATGCCCCGGGATTTTAAAGGTGTTCGGGGAGAGGAGGTTGATGGTGGTCAGGAGAGCACAGACCACGTGTTTGCAGTGGGATGAGGATGTCCACGCGGGACAGTCACATGAATAGGTGAGGCGTCCATTATCCGTCGAGAATTCAACGGTGTACCGTCTTGTCCCTAGAACAAACGCGGTCAGAGTTGAGGCATCGTTTCGCCAGACGTAGGATTCCAGCCGCTCACGCCTGTAATAGTCGTATCCCCGGACAATAAACTCCTTCTGGTCGATGAAATAGACCGCGTTTGGGGGAAGGGCTCTCAGGCTCTTGATGATGTCATGATCTTCTGGTGACACACATCCCCCCTTGAGATCGGTCGGGGAAAGTTTGGCATGGGCAAGCTGCCAATGAGGGTCAGACTATAAGGGGAAATGGAGATTATTGGGAGTGGGAATATTACAGATACTCTTCGCGGATGTTTACCTCGGACTTGGTCCGCATGGCTGCTTGGAAGGCCTGAAGCGCCCGCTGTTTCTTTTGGAGGAGGAATTGGAGACGAATACGTTTCCGCACTTTGTCAATCTCCTGGGTATCTTCAACGCTCGTGGTCTGGCGAGCCGTCAGTTCCTCAACCTCTTCCATCTCAGCGGGGGTTAAAGATGCCACGTCCTGCGCGATCAGTTGCGCCTTTTCCGTAAGAAGATCCCTCGTGAGTTGGGCTTCATACTGTTTGGGCGTCATCCGGTTGGCGGCCAACAAACGTTGGTAATATTGCGGGT
Organism: Nitrospinota bacterium; assembly: GCA_022572725.1. GTDB lineage: Bacteria > Nitrospirota > Nitrospiria > Nitrospirales > UBA8639 > JACZVJ01. Next base: position 7,016 of record JACZVJ010000124.1, read on the forward strand.
TAAATTTTCCGTCTCTTTGAAACTCTTTCCGCTCCACGATCGATTGCCGTAACTCCGCCGGCGACACCTCCAGATCGAAGGCCTCAGCCGTTACCAGCCAGACTTTCGAACCCACTAACCCATCCATCACCTCCAGCTTCAATGACTCTTCATCGATATCCTCTTGTTTGAGCTGGTCTTTGAAGAAGCGGTAGGTGTTGTTGTAAGCCCGCCGGAACTCCTGGCGAGAGACCTGATACGGACCGATCGTGGCCAGCGCATTGGGCTGCTGGGATTGCTCGTACCCGAACCATCCCATCCCAATGGTAAACGTCACCGCAATCACGAGGATAATGATTTTCAGAATCCAGGGATGTTTCTTGGACCCCTCTCGAATCAGTCTGATCATCGTGGCTCCTTAAGAAAGGATGTCGTTCTCTCTTCAGGAATTGTACTTGGGCGGCCTTGGTAAGACAAGGGAAAGACGGGAGTGAAACGAAGCCCATCGGGCAGCCTCCCCTCGCGGGCAATCTTGGTCAAGGGTAGGGCCCGAAGGGCTGGGAAAGAACACGCGGCAAGTGTCGGAAATATTTACAGATTTTACTAGAGGGTGTCGGCACCCAAAAATCATCGCGTATACAGGATGTTCCGTACACCTCGTGTCTTGAAACTCCTCCTGCTGTCCTCATCACTGTAAAAATCTTTTACAGTTTTGGCCACGAAGGGCGCCCCGAAGGGGTGGCCGACCTCACCGAAAATCCTTCCAAAACTCCTTGAATGTCAACGGCTTCGCAGCCAGGAGTCGGTGCGGGCCCCTCCCTGTCAATTGTTGGCAGGAACTTTGCTGTCTAAGTTAGTTGTCAGGATAAACCTGGACACAATTTAACTTTGCGAATGGATCAATTTAACAATAGGAGAAAAACATGAGAAGCCCGTTCACCCTGTGCAGCACGATCCTCGGCGTCGCGCTCGTGTTCAGCCTCGCCACCGCGGGAGTCAGCCACGCGATCTCCATCGACGTGACCATCTCCAAAAACGATGGCGAGCTGTTTAGCACCGGAGGATTTCTGGATGATCAGACGATTACCTTCACCGGGCT
>JACZVJ010000034.1 GCA_022572725.1 Nitrospinota bacterium
TTTCACCTTGTCTAACAACATGCCAATATTGTCCCCTCCCAAACCTTCAAACATAAGGGTCCGGCTGGTTCCATTTCCCAAAAATGTTCGTGTAAAAGTTGTAAAGGGATCAGTTTGGTTTAGTGAGAAACCCTCAAAGAAAAGGCCGGCTACAGAAACATTCACTGTTTCCATGGCAATATTCCTTTGATTGCCCGCTAAATCAAAACTCAATTCGTAGATGTGTCCCGAAAGAAGGGTGAACGTGGTTTTAGTGGTCATTTTCCCCGCATCATTGGTGGATCCATCCATATCCACGTACCGCCCGTTCCCAGGCAGGAAATCGAAGAAAGCAGGTTGACCAATCAGGTCAACCGTTCCATTGGAGACATCCCAATTGGCAAATGTATTAATATTTAACCTAAAGTCTCCCCGTCAAAATTATCCTCCAAGAGCACCAGAGGCGCGGCGTGGGCCAAGCCCCCCAACCCCACCATACCAACGGCCACCGCCAATCCCGTTAATGCCATCATTTTGAGTAATGCTTTCATCTAACCCTCCTTTTTGTTTGTGTTTGTGATACACGCTCACGCGTGTCGGTTTACCTGTGCTTCACTGCAAACAGAATGCCAGTGTGCACGCCATCACCCATTTGCCAAACACGCTAGGCCTAACTAGATGATTTGAAGGGAAAAATATTTTTGATGGCGGCTGCGTGCGGTGTAGCGGGGCAACGAACCGCCAAGCGGAGCTGATAAGAATGCTAACGGTGTGGGGAAGAGCAAGGGGGCAAAAGAGTCAGGAACGAAAAATTCGTTGGTGGAAGGGAGAGCAACCCGGGCTTAGTGACACGCTAAAAAACTGTCAAGATTGCTGACGGGGGTTTTAACAATTATGTCTTGTTACATGCGAACCTATCATTGAATAAGATGACTGAGGATGCGTGGTGGGAAAGAAATTTATCCGCAAGTATTTGCAGGGAGGTAGCGACGGTTAGGTTTGGGGGCTGGGACTGTCACCTAGTGTTAAAGGCACCGGCGCCCACGTTGTGCCGGCATCACGGGAGCGAAAGAGACCGTGGAGGTTGGTGCCCGCATAGAGTGTTTGCGAATCCTGGGGACTCAGGGCCAGAGCTCTGATGTTGAGGCTCGCCAGGCCATTGTTCTTTGGAACCCACGTTTGGCCGCCATCCACACTTTGGTGGATCCCTTCGCGGCTTGCGACGTAAAGCGTCTCGGGGGTGAAGAAATCCATCACAAGGTCACTGAGCATCTGGTCGGGGAGGGTTTGACCAATCCGTACCCAGGACTCTCCTCCATCAGTCGTTTTGTACGCCCCATTGAGCGTGGCGATGTAGACCGTGTCGTGGTGGTGAGGGTCCACTTTTATCCTTGTGACTCCCAAGGCTCGTGAAGACTTCAGGACTTCCGGCGGCACTAGGCCATTGTTCACCTTTTTCCATGTTCGGGCGCCGTCGATGGATTTGAAGACTCCCCCGCTGGTTCCCGCGTAGGCGGTTTGCGGCTGGTTGGGATCGAAGTCCAGGGTAATGACCATGAGGACCGCAATCATCCCCTCCATGCGCTTGGTCCAGGTTTGGCCTGAATTTTCGGACTCGAAGATGCCCATGGAGGTGGCCGCAAACAGATGTGAACTTGAGCCGGGCACAAACGCCAGTTGGTGGACAACCGAGGTAATCGTCACATCATCCAACCCGGCCCGTTGGGAGGTCCACTGCTGCCCTCCGTCGAAACTTTTATACACGGCATCGCCCTTGGTCCCGGCGTACACGTTGGCGGGGAGCAGCGGATCAATGGCCAGCGAAATGACTCGCGAGTGGGTCATGCCCCGAGACATATTCTCCCAGGTTTTGCCTTCATCGCGGGTTTTGTAGATGTACTGGTTCGTGGCGACGTAAAGGATGTGGGGCTTGGTGGGATGCAACGCAATTTCGACGACCGGGTCGCTCCCCCCACTGCAGGCGGGGAGAGTGAGACAGGTCAAGACACTCAGCACAATCTCACAGGCTGTCTTGGCAGAATATTTCAGCCGGGACCGTGAGTGGTCGTGGGAGTGGAGAGCAAGCCGGTTCATGCACCAAGCCTTCCCTGCACTCATGAGGGTGGGAGCCTTATTTTTTGGCCCCCTTTTTCTTGTCGGGAGGAGGGGTGATTGGGGGAAGGTCGGCCACTGGCGCCTTGGGGACCTTTTCATAAATGGCTAAGGCTTCCGGCATCCATTGTTGCAAATCGGCGATGCGTGTCTCATGGGAAGGGTGGGTCGAGAGAAACTCCGGCGGTTGTCCTTCCGAGGATTGGGCCATGCGCTGCCAAACCCGGACGGCTTCACGGGGATCATATCCCGCTTCGGCGGCCAGCAACAGCCCGACATAGTCCGCTTCGGATTCATGGCTGCGGCCGAACGGCAGGAGAACGCCCACCTGCGTCCCCAACCCTAACGCCTGCATGGCCAATTGATTTCCTGCGGGGCCGAACCCTCCGCCGTACAGCGCGATAGCCGCAGCCTGCAGTCCAAATTGGGCCACCATTACTTGGCTGTATCGCTCACCTGAATGCCGTGCCAGGGCATGCACGACCTCATGGCCCATAATGGCGGCCAGGCCTGCTTCGTTTTTGGCCTCAGGAAAAATGCCGGTATACACCGCAATTTTCCCTCCTGGGAGCGCAAAGGCGTTTTTCGTTTTGTCTTCTTTAATGACGGAAACCTCCCAGAAAAATTTCTTGGCCGTTTCGGCATATCGCGACCTCTTGGCGGCAGCAACGATGCGTGCGGCCACGCGCTTGACCGGCTCCACCTCTTCGGGATTCTTGGAGATGGTAATTTTGGGATCCTCCAGCATTTGGGTATAGGCTTCATCCCCCATCTGGATTTCTGAGGATTCAGGGAGGATGATAAATTGAGAGCGTTCCGTGTAAGGGTTCGTCGCACACCCGCCTCCAAACAAAAGCAATGCCATTAGACTGGCAAAAATGTAATGGCGGTTTGGGTTCATGTTCGCTTCAATTTCCAGAAAGGCGTGAGAAGTCTGAAAAGACTCCCTAATCGATTATCTAAGATATTGAAGAAAAGGGTCTACGATTCCGGAATGGAAATGTCGAGTTCCGTCACCGACTCATATCGAGCCAAGGCGGGTTTGGTCCCTTCCCGGGGGCCGACAACCAGGATCGCAAACCGTTCCGGCCGAAGGTGTGTGCGCGCCGCCTTCCGGACCTGCTCCGTGGTCACCTGTTCAATCCCCTTGCGGAATCGAGTCAGCCAGTCCAAGGGATACCCGTAATACTCATAGACGAGAACCTTCCCTAAGACCTTGCCTGGGGAGTCAACTGAAAAAACGAAGGAATTCAAGATGCCGGCCTTGGCTTTGCTGACTTCCTCCTTGGTCGGGGGCTCGGTTTCCATGATTTTATGGACTTCTTCTAAGAGAGCATCGATACCAGGCCCCGTGGTTTCCGTTTTGGTCGACATCGACAGGCTGGCTGAACCCGGATAGTCCCAACCGAAACCCACTGCGCCGTACACGTCATACGCCAGCCCTTTTTTTGAGCGCACATTGGAGAATAGCCGAGCGCCAAAGGAGCCCGAGAGGATTTGGTTCATAATGACCACAGGGTAATAGTCGGGGTGGGTTCGCATGAGTCCCAAGTGCCCCATGACGATTTTGGCTTGGGTCATGTCGTTTTTTTCAACATAAAAAACGCTCCCTGCTCCTTGGGTCTGATAGGGAACCTCGGTGTCGGCGAAGGTTGGTCCCGGCTTCCAATCCCCAAAGACCTCCTTCACTAAGGCCAAAGCCTTGTCAGTTTGGAAATCTCCTACCAGCCCCAAAATGATGCGGTTGGGGTGAAAATATTTTTTGTGCCAGGCTACCAAATCCTCTCGGGTGATGGCCCTCACGGTGGCATAGGTCTTTTGCCAGGCGTAAGGTGAATCCTTCCCGTAAATCAATTTCCTATACTCACGGGACACGATACTGCCAGGATTGTCATTTTGCCGGGCGATCCCGGCGATGACTTGGTTTTTGGCAATGGCCAATTTCTCAGGATCGAACGCGGGATGCCGTAGGACATCGCCGAAGACCTTCAGGACCTCCGGGAAATCCTCGGCTAAACAGCTCATGGCAGCGCGACCCGAGGATTGGCCAATGGAGGTCTCAACTGATGCGGCCTTCCCTTCCAAGTAGTCATCCAGAGCGTTCCCCGATCGCGTGGTGGTCCCACCGCTGCGGAGAACCGTCCCGGTGAGGCCGGCCAAGCCGACCTTATCAACCGGTTCCAGGCGCGCCCCGGTCCGGATTTTGGCGGACACCCCCACGAGAGGCAACTCATGATCCTCAATCAGAAACACCACCATTCCATTGGGGAGGACCACACGGGTGGGTTGGGGAATTTTGACTTCAGGGAGGGGAGGGTAAGTGAGATCCTCGACTCGTTCCACCTGCGCCCACGTTGCGGTGGCCAGAACGGTGAGCATGGCCAGGCATATGGTGAGAATGCGGTTACGGTGTAGGGATCGCATATCCTGAGACAACCTTTTTTACTCTATGGCTGGTTGGCTCCAGCCTCGGTTTGGATTTGGGTCTTAGGGGGTGGAGCCGATTCGGTTTCAATCATCGCCACGATTCGATTGGATGGCTGGAAGGTTTTAGCGGCCACACGGCGAATATCGGCCTTGGTCACTTTCTCGAATCGCTCGATGTACCGAAACAATTCGCGCCAATCACCGAAGAGGGTTTGGTAATCGGTGAGATACATGGCGAGCCCGAGATTACTCCCGAGTGAGCGAATCAAGCCGGCCTTCGCTCGGGTGCGAAATTTGGCCAATTCCTCGTCAGAGACATCCTCCGTTTTCAGCCGGTCCAACTCTTCATGAATGGCGGCTTGAACAGCCTGATTCGCCACCCCCTTTGCCGGAACCGCATAGGCGACCCACAGGTGAGGGTATTTTTCACCGGGGGCGAAATAGGCCCCAGCCGTGACCGCAATTTTTTTGTTCTGGACTAATGACCGGTAAAACCGTGAAGTTCGTCCATTCGTGAGGATGTCATCAATGGCCTCATACACCGGTTGATCCGGATGAGTGACCGCTGGCTTATGATAGCCTTCAAGATAATAGGGCTGGGAGGGGTCTTTGAGAATCACGATTTTTTCGGCGGTGGTCGGAGGCTCAACGGTCCGGAGAGGGGGAGGTTGGGGCCCGGCAGGAATCCGGCCAAAGTACTTTTCCAGTAGGGGGATCAGTGTTTGAGGGTGCACATCTCCAACGATGGCCGTCACCATATTCGAGGGGACGTAATACGTCCGATAAAACTCTTCGGCATCGGTCATGGTGTAGGACTGAATATCGCTCGCATACCCAATGACCGGGTGGTGATAGGGGTGGGCCATAAATGCGGTGGAGATAAATTGCTCGTACAACCGGCCGTTGGGGCGGCTTTCCGTCCGCAGGCGTCGCTCCTCCATGACGACATCCCGTTCCTCATAAAACGAGCGGAACACGGGATGGAGAAACCGTTCGGATTCGAGGTAGCAGAAGAGCTCCACCTTGTTCGAGGGTAAGGCAAAAAAATACCCTGTCACATCCGCCCCGGTAAATGCATTGAGGGCCACCCCTCCCTCCCGCTCCACGATGTCGCCGAACGCATTCTTCACCACATATTGCGCGGCATCTTTTTGTTTTGCCTTAAATGCGGCAAACAACTCCTTCACGCGCGCGGGATCAGCTTTGGCAGAAAGCCGTTCTCGTTGATACGTTTGGTAGGCGGCCTCGAGTTCCACCAACGCTTTTTTTTCCGCTTCATAGTCCGTCGTGCCAAGCCGAGGCGTGCCTTTAAACGCCATGTGTTCAAACATGTGGGCAAGCCCGGTCATTCCCGTTCCTTCCTGGGCGGACCCGACATTGACCCGGGTCATGAAAGCAAATACCGGCGCCACAGGCCGCTCCACAATGATAAAGGTCCACCCATTTTTCAGGGTATGCCGGGTGACGCGTTTTTCAAAGGAAGCCAGGTCCTGGCCTGAAACAATTGGTAATAGAGTAAAGAAGAAAAAAGTCGAGAGAGTGAGGCGGAGAAGAAGGCCAAAACAGCGGGAATGTATCGATTTCATGAGCTCAATTCCTCGTTCGGTGACAAAGGAATCTCTTTTGCTATCCTAACCAGTCGGTCATAGCGGTTGCAAGATAAGTCGCCATTCTTCCAGTGTCGGAAAACGATTGAGGCTTTGGCCGCGAATTATTTCCCAGCTACTCAATGGTGATGCACCCCTTAGCAGGCTCCATCTCTAGATCCAGACCGGGACCCTGCCAAAGATTCAATCGGGGACCGGTATAAGAATACCCGCCTTTCACAGGGTCTTGTGACAGGAGTAAAGGCGTATCGAGATCGAGCACCTCGAACCCACCAAGCCCTAGGACGAGGCTAAAGGAACATCCCATCGCCACGCGGGTCTCTACCATGCCGCCGATCATCAGACGGAGGCCCGAGGCTCGTGTGAAAGAGGCAATCTCCAGCGCTTCAAGGAGACCGCTTTTCATTATTTTGATGTTGATGAAATCGACGGCGTGTTCTCGGATGACGGCCTTGGCGTCTTCCATCGATTGGACCGATTCGTCAGCGGCCACAGGGATATTCAAAGATCGCCGCAACAAGGCTAATCCCTCCAGGTCGTGCTTGGGAAGAGGTTGCTCCAGCAGCAGGATCTGACCACCAAACTTTTGGACACTGGTGACGAACTCTAAAGCCTGTTCCCGGCTAAAGCCCTGGTTCGGATCTATAATAAACGCGACATTGGGAAAGGCTTTGTGAATGGCTTCCACCCGGCGCGTATCCTGATCACCGTCCATACCCACTTTCATTTTGAAGAGACGAAAGCCTTTCTGGTACCAAGTCCGGGCGAGAACTAAAGTCCGATCTATATCGGTAATGGGAATCGTGATGTCGGTTTCCCGCTCCCTCACATCGGCGCCGCCCCAGAGCGCCCAGAGAGGCAGTCTCGCCGACCGGCACAACGCGTCCACCAGAGCGGTTTCCACACCACACCGCGATGCAGGATTGGAGGGGGCTCGGTCTCGAAGCTCCCGGGCCAGTTGCCGAAAATGGGAGGCTGACTTACCTACAAGGGCTGCGGCTAAATCCTTGGCCACAGTAAAACTGGTGGTACGGTCTTCCCCGGTTACATCGGGAAATGGCGCAACCTCGCCATACCCACAGCTTCCATCCTTCAGAGTAATCCGGATAAAAAGATTCTGGGCCGTGACCAACCGACCCGTTGCGACCACAAACGGGTCCGTGATTGGAATATCAACAGGCCAGATCTCAACCTTGGTGACAAGGAAACGATCTGAAAGTGGCATTGTTTAAAAGATGTGCCTTTTCCTGATCACAGATTTTACCTTCTAAGGAAGCCATTTGGCATAGAAAGTAAGACTGATTCTCCGTGACTCTCCACGGGTTGTCCAGTAAGTGTCAGGCCAGAGGGAGGGTAGGGGGAAATTGACGAGCAGAGCGGGAAACTTAAACTTTCTATTTCCCCTAGGTTACTTAGGGTGACCACTGAGATCCCCCCTTTGAAAAAGGGGGTTAGGGGGATTTGGAAATTCCGGTTTCCTCTGAATCCCTAGCAGTTTGTTGTGAAAATCTTTGTTTCAAGCCAGATAAAAGTTGGGGGGTTAAATGGTTTAACTAATGGTTTCCTCTCCCCCATTCAATGGGGGAGAGGGCTAGGGTGAGGGGGGAAAGTTCCTCCATCACCCATGCCGGTCATCATCCCAAGGCAGAGCGGTATTCGAATAGCCACGCACTTCCCAAAAGCCCTTTTGGTCCTTTTCGGAAAAAGTAATCTTTTTGACCCACTTCGCGCCCTTCCAGCCATAGCGTTTGGGCACAATCATTCGGACAGGCCCGCCGTGGTCTTTGGAGAGGGGCTTCCCATTCCACTTGTAGGCTAGCAACACATCATCATCGTCACAGGCAACCAATGGCAAGTTCGTGGTGTACTCGTCATAGGCTTCGAACAGTAAAAACCTTGCCGATGGCTTTGGCCGTACCAAGGCAAGGAGATGTTGAAAGCTGACCCCTTCCCACGCCATGTCAAACTGGGTCCACGTGGTGACGCAGTGAAAGTTGGAAGTGGAAGCAAAGGGCGGCTGAGCCTGAAAATCCTCCCAGGTCCACGTGATCGGGTTATCCACCAACCCATCGACCGTGAGCCGCCAATCCTCGAGGGAAATCTCAGGCTTAAAGCCAAGGTCCAAAACCGGCCAGGTGTTCACGATGTGTTGGCCTGGAGGCAGGCGGTCATCCTGGATGTCTTCATCCACCTCCCGCCCGGAAATCCCCCTCCGGTGTCTCGCCATCGTTTCCTTGGCCTTGATCGTTTTCTCATTGAATTCCATTGTCGTCCTCTGTTGACTCAGGGTCACGGGGTATCAGGAAACGTTACATCAGTTTAATTTTGGAATCCTACATGGCCCTGTAGCACGGGTGGAAGGTCTCCCACGGAACTTAAATTACTGAGCCAGAGCCGCGGGAGCCGGCGTTTTTCCCCCATTTCCTGATTCATCCACGCTCCAACAAATGTCCTCATTGGCCGCGCCGATTACCCCTCGAGGCCGAGGAATGGGGTGAATCCCCGGGTTCATCTAAAAGGCCTTACACGGAGCTTTACCTTCTTCAGGTAGTAAGAATCTCCTGGTTATTGTGCCGCCTTGGCCACCGCCTCAATGAGCCCGGCGGAATGGCTGTTTTTGACAGTTTTCTTGACCAGGATATCAATCGGTCTCACGTCTTTCCCATAGTAGACACGGTTGGAATCGTCACTGGTTTTTAGGATAGCTCCCTCAAGGGAAATCCCGGCAAATACCCCTTTCGATCTAGAGAAAGATAGAAAGTCGGCGCTCAGGTTGGCGGATGTCGCCCCTTCCACCCCGGCTCCAAAGGGGCCGGCCGCAATGGAGGCATCGCCACCCAGCTTGAAGGAGGAAGAGAAAAGTTTCTCCACCGCGCCCTCCGTCCTCGCGATAATGACCACTTCAGAGGCTTGGCCTCCAAATTGGAAACCAAAACTCACCGATCCGAGGACGTAAAAGGCCGGCCCACTCCAGGTGCTCGTTTCTTGGTCCCGTACCACAAGCACCCCGCTTCCGCCGGATGCTCCAACCAAGAAGGCACCCTTTAACAATTGGGGAACGATTAAAATTGCCTTCGAATCCTTGACGTTATCATGAAACCAAGACAGATTCGGGTCAGCCATGAAACTATCAATGACATGCTGGGCTTTTTCCACAAGTTGCTCTTCGTCAGTGGAGCCAGCGTTAGATTGTACTGTGGGGACCAACAATAATAACGCCATGACCAGAGTTACGAAGAGACCGTGGGGTCTGATCCTTAAGTCTTGGTGACCTTTTGCTTTTCCATCCATTTTTGCTCCTTTCCAAACCGTCGTTTTCGAATGTAAAAACTTGGATTTCATATTTCACGAGGGCTAGCTTGCAGGGGAATGACAGCCAGAGGTTCCACCATCACAGGGGTACGCCAACTACGCAATTTCATCAGACACGATCTGAAAGAACAAATCTAGGTTTTTGCACGTTTGAATGCAATGAGAGGGAAAGGAAAAGTCGTTGAACGATCAAGGGTTGGAACCCTGGAGTCGGCCGTTTGCATCTGGAGATAGGCGTCGTAGTGGGCTTTGATTTTACGGACATATGTGATGGGCTCTGACCCTCGACAGTACCCATGCCTGGCCTGTCGCGCATATTTTTTCCGGGATAAAAGTTGAATGGCTTTCTCGACATGGCCAAACCACCGGTTGGGATTGTATCCCAGCTTTTTGGCGAGTCTTCGAGCATCCAACACGTGGCCATACCCCACGTTGTAGGCGGCCAGCGTAAACCACGTCCGGTCTTGGACGGATAATTCCGGTTCGAAACGCTTCCGCACCCAATCCAAATATTTTACGCCAGCGTGGATCCCTGATTCCGGCTTTCGGATATCGCCAACGTCTAACTCCTTGGCGGTTCTCGGCATCACCTGCATGAGCCCTACCGCTCCCGCCCAGGACCGTGCGTTCGGATCGAAGCGACTTTCTTGAAACATTTGGGCCACAATCAATCGCCAGTCAAAACCAAACCGGTCTGCGTACCTTTTTACAATGTCGTCGTAGGGAGACAGCACACCCGTTCGGGATGCCCGAAACTCGATATGTTTTCGAATTTTCCGAGAGTCCTTAAAATACTTCCTGAACGTGATGTTGTAAAACACGCCACGATATTCCTTTTTCAAAAAAGCATTAAGGGCGGCAAGGAGCTGAGTGTCATCCTTTCGAACTCCCCACCCGTGAGGTGTGGGTTCTCCTAGAGGAAAGGCTGCCCGGATATCCTTTCGCCAGGTCAGTTCAATGTTCAGAATGTGGCTGTCGGCGACGGTTAAGTCATATTTTCCTTCCGCGACCCCCGCAATAATCTCTTCCGTTTCCACATCCTCGGGAACGGCTTGAAGAGTGAAGTCCACACCGGATTGCCTGAGCTGTTCAAGGGTTCCCCAATAAGAGCTGCTTCGCCGAACGGCCACAGTCCGATTTGCCAAACTCGCCGGATTGGGAAGAGTGGTTTCCGTTTCGTCCGCTCGTGACACCAAAATTTCTGAGACCTTGGCGTAGGGTCGGGAGAAAGCGATGCCTTGAGCCTCTCGCTCTTTCGTAATCGTCATTGAGGCAGCGACTACGTCACCACGGCCTTCCAGCAGCCAGGGAATGAGATCCTCCCGGGATGGTGGTACGACCATTTCCACCCTGAGCTGATGCTGCTTGGCAAATTGCCGGATCAACTCGTACTCAAATCCTAGCAATTCACCACGCCAAAGAAAGTAGGTGGCTGGATTATTGCGCGTGAGGACTCTCAGGACCCTGCGCTGTTTAATGTCCGGAAGATCGGCCCGGTATACCTTCGAACCGGGACGGGCGAGCTTTGCTTCATTGAGGAACCGGTTGACGGCTTTGAGGAGGGCTTTGGCATCCGGTCGAATTCCCCAGGCCACAGGACGGTCCCCAGTGAGATCAAAGGCCACCCGAAGATCCGACCGATAATCCAACGCGGCATCCAGAAGGTTACTGTCTGCCACCGTGACATCAAATTTGCCTTGAGCGACTTTGTGAAGAATTTGTTCTGTGTCCAGATATTCGGGAGCCGCCTGCATCTCGATTTGAGGGTTTTGTGCCTGTAGATCCAGAGCAGTCTGCCAGAACGAGGAAGAACGGCGAACCACGATCTTTCGCCCACTTAGATCGGCGGGTCCGCGAAGTTCCTTGTCATCGACTCGTGTGATCAACTGCTCCCGCACGATTGCCACCGGCACGGAAAAGGCAATCTGGCGCTTCCGTTCCGGAGTCATGGTTAGGTTAGCCGCGATGAGGTCTCCTTCTCCCTTCAAAATCGAGGGGATCAATTGGTCGTGCGACTCGAGACGAATCCAGATTGGGGTCAAACCAATCGACTTGGCAAAAGATTCAATCAGGGTTCGCTCCAAGCTAAAAGGGGACCCTTCGCGAGGTAAATATTCAACCTGACCATGGGGAGGTATGAGGATACGGATTAACTTCCGTTCTTGGAGTTGTGGGAGATCACCCGTTTCCAAGTAGGGTGGGATGTTGGGTGAGTGGTCCTCACTTGGTCCACATCCGATTAGCCCAGCTAGGCTGGAAAGAATAATCCAAGCAAGAAAGCCATGTCGAAGCATCATCATAAAGATTCCTACACCTTTAGAGGCGGAGACCTCATGCAAAATTAAATGAAATCCGCCACGTGTTAAGCGATGACGGGTTTACGTCGCTGGCTATTTAAGAGGTTCGAGTTGAATGGAGACTTTTCGGGATTTCCCGTTCCTCTGGACCTCAACCATCACCCGGTCGCCCACCTTGTGGCGATCGAGGATTCTCACAAGGTCGTCAAAAACATTTACCGGTACGCCATCGATTTTTTTGATGATATCGCCCAATTTGATACGCCCGCGAGGTGTTTCCCGGGCGCTCCGAAGCCCTGCACGATCCGCCGGGCCCCTGGGTTGAACGCGGGCAATGACCAGTCCTTGAATACCCCACCGAGCGGCAATGACATCAGGGAGGAGAGACACCCCCAGAGCCGGCCGAATAACCTTTCCGAATTTGATCAGTTGTGGAACGACACGGCTCACGGTATCCACTGGAACGGCAAACCCAACACCCGCAAACGCCCCACTTGGGCTGATGATCTGTGTATTAATGCCGATCAGCCGGCCGAAGCTGTCCAACAATGGGCCTCCCGAATTCCCAGGGTTGATGGCGGCGTCGGTTTGGATGACGTCTTCGATTGTCCGGTCGTTCACCGATTTGATGGTTCGGCCCAATGCGCTGACGACCCCAGTCGTCAGAGTGTGATCCAGTCCAAAGGGGTTCCCTATGGCCAGGACTTTTTGGCCGACGCGCAAGTCATGGGAATTTCCCACCGTAACCGGCACCAATTTATTTCTCGGGGCCTGAATTTTGAGGACAGCTAGGTCATGGTCTGGGTCCACTCCGACCACACTGGCCTCGTGGGATGTCTGATCAGCCATGATAACCTTAATGGAATGGGCCCCATACACTACGTGAAAGCTTGTCACAATATGTCCCTGTCGGTTCCAAATGATCCCTGACCCTGCCCCCTGAGGAACTTCAAACGTATTCAATGACCAGAAGTCACGTCGGATGGCGGTGTTGGTGATATACACGACCGATTGTGTGGCCTTTTCAAAAACCCGAATCGTGGCCAGTTCATCTGTACCTAATTTGGCTGGTACGGCAACGATTGAACGAGGTTGTCCTTCGAGACCCGTGAAAATGGGGCCCAACGGTTTTCTCCACTCACCGTAACCCAGGGCGGGGGCGAAGGCTAAAACCATCCCTAACAAACAAACCGTCATAATGCGAATGAGCGTGGAGAAAATCATTTGTGGATGGAAATTACTACTAAGTCTGTGGTTTAGGAAACAGGGATGCTGGAATCGCCTCCTACGTTGTCATTTCCGCGAAAGCGGGCATGACGAATGGGTTGAGGGCGTTGTCGTATGAACAACGGATCCCTTAGTAACACTGATCCGGATAAGGAGCGTGCCGGGCTAGTATACCACAGGACGGAGGTCATGAAGGGCGTAGGTCCAAAAAATTGGCTCGCAGGCTGTTGAAAAAAGCCTGCGTGGGGGATGTTCGAAGGGAGCAAAGCGCGAAGAGCGGTTTGCTCCCCCTTCGGAGGGGTCATAGGCCTCGTATTTAAGGCCGTCCTAGGGGCGGGAGCCCCTGGGAAAGTAGGGTGTTGGGGTTTTTCAACACCCTGCTAGAGGGCCTACTCGCCAATGATTTGGACAATGATCTCCCGAGTCCGTGCCCGCGTATCAAAATCGACAATGACAATTTCTTGCCAAGTTCCTAGGGTGAGGTCCTGATCGGTAAATGGCACCGTGATTGACGAGCCTTGAATTTGCCCCCGGAGATGGCTATGGGCGTTATCTTCCCCAAAGTTCCGAAGATTGTGCTGCCAAAGGGGATCGGATGGGATGAGCCGGTCCCAAAAGGTTTTGGAATCGGCTCGTAAGCCAGGTTCATCTTCGATGATCATGACTGACGCAGTGGTATGCTTGACAAACACGGTGACCAGGCCGGCGCGTAACTCAGTGGCTTGAAGGGCCCGGCGAACCTCGGCTGTCACGTTTTCAATGTGGGTATCTCCCTTCATTTCCAAAGAAAACTTATGGGTTACGACGGGCATGAAACCACTCCAGGAGATAATTTCCGAAGATATTCCAACTCGGTGGATGACACCATCCCCCCTCGTGCGGACATCAAGATGGAATCAAAAAGCCCCTCGGCGGTGAGGGAGCGGACCGCCTGCACCACCTTTTCACTCAGCATTCCCTTCCGCTTGAGACTGTCCAGATAGCCAAATGCTTCGGCAAAACTTTCCCGGGATCGCGTATAATAGTCTTGACCTCGTCGCCGGTTGTTGTACGCTTCTAACTGTTCGCAAGCGACTAGGATTTCCCCTAGCTCCCGGACCCAGTGAGGAGCACTCACAAGTTTTTCAGGGTAATAGTAATACAGCATGACCTTTTCCATCCAGGGAGACCACGTAATCCTCAGGTGTCGCAGCTCAGGTTTAATCTCACGGAGCCTTCTTTTCAAGCGGCGGGCGAAGCCTAATCGCATTTCCACCTGTTCGCACGCCCAGGGGTCCATGCGAATCCCATGCTGTTCAAGGGCGGAGCGGTATTTTTCCAGAAAAGCTTCGGTTTCTTTTCCGTAAGAGGTTGTGGGATGAACCACGCGCCACTCTGCCGGTCGTGTGGGAATGCCCTTTTTTTGGGCCCACGACCAAATCTCTCCAAATAGGGCTTGGTCCAACCCCGCCCGCCCCAGGTCATGTAGCAAGCAGGCGATTTGGTATTGTCGTACCTTCTCATTGGGATAACCAAGATGCAGGGCCACCGCGGCACACATCTGGGCCGTTCGCAGGGAATGGGGTTTATCGTACCCTCTAATGGTACGGCCGGACTTGTGTGGATGTGGGTAATCATACAACCGCAAAAGGGCGGAGGCCACTTGTCGAGTGACAAGCACAGGCGGACAGGATACGGAACGTCTTGGGCCCGCATTTTTTCTTGACGACATGAGGGTCAATTTTAAAGAACGCAACATAGATGACAAGACTCAAATTGGTGCTTTGTCCGTCGCATTGAGTGTGGAAAATATAAAGGGGGCTGCTCGGATGTCAAGCAAGTCGCATGCGGGCTTCGGGGCAAGCTTCCTGCCTTCCTTGCCCTTTGTCATTTTATCATCGGTTGATGGTTTTCTGTTTCCTGTTAGAATGGGCCTAGTTTTTTTGTAAAATGCCTTCGGGAAGGGAGAGGGTTGTCTGAGGGAAAAAGTGTGATGAGCCGTCGAAAACGTCTACTCCTGGGCCTATCTCTCATCATCCTTTCCGGCGCGTTCCTGGCCGCGTATGTTCTTTTCTACCACCCCGACACGATTAAGGAGTTGGCGTTACAGCAAATCGGCCAAGTCTATGGCCAAAGAATTCGCATTGGCCAGATCCAGATTTCCTTTGTTCCACATCCAAAGATTGAGCTGACCGATGTCAGTATTGGGGAGCGAGTGGGGGATCGTCCCTTTTTTAAGGCCTCACGTATTGGAGTGGACCTCGAGGTTTTTCCCCTCTTACAGGAGAAAATTGTCCCTAAACACCTTGCCATTGAACGACCTGAAGTGACCCTGTGGAGGAGTCAGGAGGGTCAGTGGAGTCTCTATCCAGCGTCCCAAGGGATGGAGCTGGACAACACGGTGGTGGGGAGCTTTTTTCTTATTCCCAACCTTACGTTGGTTAATGGGCAATTCACGGTGATTGATGAATTCAACCAGGCGGGCCCATCCACTTTGGTTTTTGACAATGTCAATCTCCAGTTCTCAGGGGAGCCAGAGACTCAGGCGCGAGAACTGTCTCTTTCCGCAAGAATACCGGATGGGGAAGATGGGTCACTCTTCACTATTTATGGAAAAATTCAGGAAGCTGCTTCCCTCCTAAGATTTGGCCAAACTACCCCAGATGGTCCCTTGCCGAGGATGCAATTGCGAGCCCGGGTGGAATTAACGAATGGGAACTTGCGGCAGCTCGCCGGATTTTTTGAACTTCAAGGAATTCCTCTGGAAGTTCACGGGCACATCGAGGTAGAAGGGAAAATTGGTTTTGGGCCAGGTATTAAGGGTTATGATTTAGTCTTTTCGGATTTGCGGTTTAAGACGGAGGCGGTGTCGCTCGCTGGGGAAGCCAGTGTGGCCGGCCTGATGACCGAGGAGCCTCCAACGGTCTTTTTGAATGTCACGAGCCAGCCTGTCACGTTGGCACGTCTGAGGGAGTTGCTCCCCCCCCAAATGGTTCCTCCAGAGTTTGAGGGAGCTATGAGGAGTGAAGCCCTTCGGGGAACCCTGGAAGTCGTCTCGGCCAACGTTGCCGGCTCGGCACGTGAGGGTGTCGGGTTCTCCATGGTGGGCGAGTTCCGCCTTGACGAGGGCTACCTTGACCTTGGGGAAACTTGGGGGGTGGCCGAAGGAGTGAGCGGGACGATTTTTATCCAACCAGACCATATCCGGTTGGCGGATTTTCAGGGGGTCTTAGATTCCATTCCGGTCCGCTCGGGAACGGGGATGATAGAGTTCCAAGAAACCGGGCCCTGGTTAACGACCCGGCTTCAAGGGGATGTCCCGGCTGAGAAGTTGTTAGAAATTTTAAGGTTGGTCTTCGGCTGGGATGATACGTCCCACCCTCTGTCTCCTTTGAGAGGCCTCGGGGGCAGCGGGGACCTGACGATCCAGTTTGCCGGTCCGCTGCACCATCCGGAAGAAATTTCGTTCCAAGACGCTGTGTACTTAGCCGAGGAGGTCAGTCTTCAGGTCCCTGGACTCGTTGCCCCGTTATCAGACCTCACTGGCAGGGTGACCTTTTCCCAAGTCCATGTGGGCCTTGACCACGTGACAGGAAGACTGGGGGACAGTGAGTTTGAAGTGGAGGGCAATCTCAGGTTTGATGGAACGGATCGGTTCGAGGATGTCCGCCTACGAGGGGTTCTCCACGCACGGGATATTGTGGCTCAATGGTTTGATCCACCCCGACCTGAAGAATCATTACTCGGAACAGCCCGGTTGGAAGCGACGGTATCCGGCCCAGCTCAGAGCCCCAGAATCAAAGTGTCACTGGATCTACGGAAAACCGGCATCGTGTTACCCGGGGTTCTCCAAAAAGCGATGGGCCTTCCGGGGTCACTCCAGGTGGAAGTCCAGGTCCGGAAAAATGGGGATCTGATGGTGAACCGGGTGGACTTGAGCATGCTCCCTGTTCACCTGTCCGGACGAGGGTTACTGCGAACCGGACCCGCCTTTGGAATCCAGGCCTCGATCACGGCGAAGCCAGTTTCTCTTGGCGTTCTCCCACGAGGATTGATGATTGGAGATGGGGCGATCAGGTCAGGATTGTTAGAGCTATTCCTTGACGTGAAAGGCGAGAGTCCTGATTGGCGTCAATGGCAAAAAAACGGGTGGGTCGCTCTCACCGATGGCGTAGTGACCGTAAAGGGATTAGAGGCCCCTCTCACCAACCTGTTTCTTCGGGTCAAATTGACGGGGCATACCGCGGAAGTGAAACGCCTGGAATTTCGGTTGAAGGACAGCGAGGCCCGTGTAGTTGGAACCATTCAAAATTGGGAAACACACCCTTTCGTCAAACTCACGATGACGTCCCCCCAATTTGACATTGATCTTCTGATCCCCAAAGGAGAACGATCGCCCCTCCGCGATTTTTTGGAACACGTCGCCGACACGAGCAGGGTATTCGGGCACCTCCATTTTGATCGAGCGTGGTACAAAGAGTTGCAGTTCCAGGACCTAACTGGACGAATCCGAATTCAGGACGGGATGGTCCGGGTGTACCAGGTAAAGGGAAAGGTGGAGCAGGGAGAAGTGGGAGGGGACTTGGAGGTTCATCTTCCGAAAGGGCGACCTGCCACCGTGAAGACTCGGCTGGACTTTTCCCGTGTTCCAGTGGAGAAAGTCTGGCGTTCCTTTATCGATGAAGAATATTGGGAGGAGCGCTTGCTCACGGGGGCCCTGTCTGTCAAGGGGACAATCGAAGGGCATGGGCATGATGCCCGTGGAGTGCTGCCAACCGTCAAAGGAAAGGTCAAGATTGTCATTGAAGATGGTCGCATTCAGCGGGGAACTGTTATCCCCAAAATTCTGGCCCTTATGAACCTGCCTACGATACTTCAGGGAAAAGTCGATTTGCGGAAGAAGGGTTACCCCTATGATAGGCAGTCCGCCACCATTGATATTGACCAGGGGGTGATGACCTCAACAGATATTGTCATGGACGGACCGATCTTAAAAATGACCGCGGCTGGAAACTACGATTTAGTAAAAGGCGACCTCAATCTCATTGCGGCTGTAAGCCCCTTCGGGCCTTATTCCGATCTACTGAAAAAGATCCCGTTGTTTGGACTGCTGCTAGATGGAGAACGTGAGGCTATTGATACAGCTCTGTTTGAAATCAAAGGGTCCGTTCACAATCCCGACGTACAATATCTACCCCTCCAATCTTTTAAGGCAGGACTCACCGGACTCGCGAAGCTCGCCTTCAACGTTCTCAGAAACACCATAACCCTCCCAGTCAAATTGCTGACTCCAAAGGACCCCACCGGTCAATCAGATGAGTCAGGATCTCAGCCTCCTGCTCAGGATTCTTCCGATGACGTGGAGTCCGAAGACCTGGACGCTCTTTAAAGAATCCCCAAACAGATTCAGGACCCCAAGCTGCTCCCGGTCAGGAAGAAAAAATTAAATTATGTCTTTCTGGCCTGATGCACCTGCATTAAATCAGATACGCGCATTGTATCTCATAAGATAACTTCTTTGGGGTCAAATGAGGGCCCAAGTGCGTTCCAAAGTCCTAAAAGGAGTCAAAACTTTTGTTGAGAGGTTTCTGGCAAGACCTCAGCCCCTTTCACCGGAAAGCGTGGGCAAGCTGGGAAAGGGCGAAAGGTGACGATGTGTCTGGTGAAACGGCTCTGTGACGTGACCCGTTTTTTCCTTTCCTTGGAAACCAAACATAAAATCAATTATTGACAATGCGAAAACTTGAAATTAGAGTATGACTAATTATCATACCAATGGGAGCATACTATGAGCAGGAAGAAAATTGCGATTTCTTTAGAAGAAAAAACCGTACGCCGGTTAGATACTTTGGTGTCCAAGACCATCTTTCCGAATCGGAGTCAAGTCATTCAAGAAGCCCTTGATGAGAAATTTGGACGGTTAGATCGTGGCCGTTTAGCTCGCGAGTGTGCCCAGCTCGATCCCGCCATGGAAAAATCCATGGCCGAAGAAGGGATGGGGACAGAGGCAGAAGAATGGCCAAAATACTAAGAGGAGATATACGGTGAGCAGACTTAAACCCAGTTCGCGGACGGGAACAAGCAGGCCAACGGCCTGTGTTAATTTTGAGCCATCAGGTCTTTAACGAACGATCAGGAACAGTCATCGTGGTTGCGATCACCAGCCAAGCCCAACGCGCCGGATTTCCCCTCACCCTCAAACTCTCATCTCCAACCTTACCTAAACCCTCCTGGATTAAAATTAGTCAGATTCGCACACTTTCGGTTGAACGAATTGGGAAAAAACTTGGGAGTGCCGAACCGGAGGAACTCACGCAAGTGGTGGAAGGGCTCCTCGAATTACTAGGAGATTAATATTCAAACTAGCCCTCCAGAAAAAAACAAGTAGGCCATCTAAAATGTGGTATTGCAAGACCTGACCCTTTACCTCTGTTTGTTTTTTTCCTGTGCTCACCCGCAGAGGCCTTCCTTAGCGGACCATTTCTCGTTTTTTGGGTGAGGGTAGTTGCCCTCTAGTCTGATAGAATACAATAAACCCGAAAGGGTCTGGGCTATTAGTAAAAGGTCTTCGTTTTCAATAATCTGAGACTGCGAGATGAAAAATTTTGAAAATCATTTTTGATCGAGGAGAGAACGTGGTGTTGACTACGGGTGTCCTAAATCTGGCAAGGCTTTGATGAATGTGCCAAATAACATAGGATCTCAACGATTCAATCAATCTAAGGGATGGGCTCTACCCATTTCCCGGTCCTTTGGTATCTCTCAAGAAGAGCGATCTTCCCCTCATGCGCGTAACGTTTCGTATCCATCGCTTTAACCCTGAGCTCGATCGCCGGTCTCATTGGGAGGAATACCGGCTTCCTGTCTGGCGGGGCATGACGGTGCTCGATGGTCTCATTTTCCTGAGAAACCAGCAGGATGGCACGTTGTCTTTCCGGTACTCCTGTCAATCGGCCATCTGTGGCTCATGTGCCATGGAGATCAACGGCACGGACAAACTGGCTTGCCGGACGCCAGTTCGACCCGAGTTGGAACGCCACGGGCAGGTCCAGGTGGGACCCATGCCGAATTTCCCGGTGATTAAAGATCTTGTCATGGACATGTCTGCATTTTGGGGAAAGGTCCAGCAGGTGACCCCCTGGCTATCCTCATCTGAGCCGGAGGGAAAAACCAGTTCCACTCAGGAACTGCCTCTTCCCCAAGGCCATGGTGATTTCCACAATGTGGATGCTTGCATCATGTGTGGGGCCTGCGTGGCTGCCTGTACCTCACTCGAGGTGTCGTCCAGTTTCTTGGGGCCTGCTGCACTGGCGAAAGCCGACCGTTTCGTTTCCGATCCTCGGGAACCAGAGGAGGCAAAGTATCAGAGGCTTTTGGAACTGGAAAAACCGGACGGGATCTGGGATTGCACCCGCTGCAATTATTGCGTGGAGGTGTGCCCCAAGGATGTGAAGCCCATGGACGCGATAATCCGCCTGCGTCGCGCTGCAATCGAAAGGGGGCTCACTGCAAGTGGAGGCGCTCGCCATATTATTGGATTCAGCGACCTTATTCATCGAGAAGGTCGTTTGAACGAGGCCTTGATGCCATTGAAGGTCGTGGGCTTCCACCCCCGGGGGCTGATGAAAGTTTTGGCCCTTGGATTCAGGATGTTGCTCAAAGGGAAGGTCCCCAATCCTTTAGGTCATTCTTTACCGGGCCTTGCCAACATTCGCAGAATTTTCCGGTCCTTCCGCTCCACCCTCAATTCCTAGCTTTCCCCCATGGCTCGAAGCTTCCGGTTCTTAGAACACGTGGCTCTGGCCGATTCGGCTTTTGAAGCACGGGGCGATTCTGTCTCAGAGTTGTTCGTGGCATCCGCTCAAGCTCTGATTGAGGTCATGGTTGATCCAGTCACGGTGTCGACCAATTGGAAGCGAGACCTGACGCTCACCCAACCCCAGGTGAGCGACTTGTTATTCGAATGGTTGTTAGCCATTGTATTCCTGAAAGACGCGGAGGCCGTGATATTTCACGAGGCCCAAGCCAAGGTTTGGCGAGATGAGGACCAACAGTCCTGGCAACTCCAGGGCCTCCTCATCGGGGATACCATTGATCCTTCACGACAGGAATTGGGTGCGGATGTCAAGGCAGTCACCAAGCACCTGTTTGAGGTGAAAGAGGAATCCGGGTGGTGGATCGCACGAGTCGTGCTGGATATTTAAAATGGAGATTTGACAAGTCGGGCCTTAATGTGCCTGTTTGAATGGTTCATGAAGGGGATTCTGCCGGGCCACGATTTTTAGAGGCGGGATGACCCTTTTCGATCGTCCAGCTCTTTTGGTTTGGAGGAAGATCGCACCGTGAACTTGGCTACCAAAATGGCGGTTCAGCAAATTTCACCCGTGATATGGGAAATTCCGCCTACGGAAAAAGTTGGTATGCGGGTCCCGGCACGAATTTACGCCACCGAAAAAATGCTTTCGGAAATGGATGCCGGAGTCTTCGACCAGGTGACCAACGTGGCGTGTCTGCCCGGGATTCAACGATATGCATTGTGTATGCCTGATGGTCATTGGGGATACGGGTTCCCCATTGGGGGGGTCGCCGCAATGGACCTTCGTCAGGGTGTCATCTCTCCCGGTGGCGTGGGGTACGACATTAATTGCGGAATGCGCTTGATTCGAACCGATCTCACTGTGGCGGACGTGCAGCCCCGGCTGAATCCCCTCATGACTGAGTTGTTTCGGAAAGTTCCGGCGGGGGTGGGGGCACGAGGGTTTGTGAAATTGAACGCAAAAGAACTTAAACAGGTGATGCGGAAGGGGGCCCGTTGGAGTGTGGAACAGGGCTATGGGTGGCAAGAAGATCTAGCCCGGACTGAGGAGTCTGGGTGCCTTGCGGGAGCTGACCCTTCGTGCGTCTCCGACCACGCGATCGAACGCGGAATTCACCAATTGGGGACATTGGGGTCGGGTAATCACTATTTGGAAGTGCAGGTGGTCCATCACGACCGGATTTTTGATCACGCCGTGGCGGAAGCGTTGGGGATCCACGGACATGGGCAGATCGTCATCATGGTTCATTGTGGCTCACGGGGATTTGGGCACCAGGTCGCCACGGATTATCTCAAGGTCTTTGAAAAAGCGATGAAGCGGTACGGGATTACCATCCCGGACCAGCAATTAGCCTGTGCGCCCTTTCAATCCTCGGAAGGGCAGGAATATTTCTCGGCCATGAACTGTGCAGCGAATACAGCTTTTGCCAATCGCCAAATCATCACCCACCAAATCCGCGAAGCCTTCAGTAAGGTGTTCAACCAATCGCCGGAATCCTTGGGAATGCACCAGGTGTATGATGTCGCCCACAACATCGCCAAGGTGGAACGGTATCGAGAAGGGGATTTGTTAGTTCACCGAAAAGGGGCGACTCGGGCTTTCGGTCCGGGGTGCGAAGAATTGGCTGAAGGGTTTCAGCGCATTGGGCAACCTGTCATCTGTGGGGGATCCATGGAAGCCGGCTCGTATTTGCTGGTGGGCACCTCGCGGGCGATGGATGAGACCTTTGGGTCTACGATGCATGGGGCGGGGCGTCGGATGTCCCGTGCCCAAGCCAAACGGATGGTTCGGGGCGCCCAACTTCAACAAGAAATGGAGAAACGAGGGATTCTTGTAAAAGCCGTATCGATGTCCGGGCTTGCCGAAGAGGCAGGGCTGGCCTATAAAAATATCTCTGAGGTGGTGGAAACGGTCGAGTCGGCCGGGATTACAAAAAAGGTCGCAGAATTATTGCCCATTGGAAATATTAAAGGATAAGAGTGATGAGTCATCAAGCTTAGGTTCCAGAGTACGGCTATCAGGAAGGCACGAAGTGACATGATCCCAACGGTGGAGTGGAAAGAAGGCACGGTACGTTTGCTGGATCAACGCCTGCTTCCTGGGCGGGTGGAGATTCTGGAATGTCGGGATTATCAAACCGTGGCCGATGCCATTCGGGAACTCCGCGTGAGGGGCGCACCGGCTATTGGGGTGGCGGCGGCGATGGGCGTTGCACTGGGTGCTGAAGCCGTTCAGGAAGCGGAATTTATGCCGTTCCAAAAGGCGGTGCTTGCTATTTGTGACGAGTTGGGAGCTACCAGGCCGACCGCGGTTAATCTCTTCTGGGCTCTTGAACGAATGAAAGGCGTTTTGGCTGAGAATTCCCATTGCTCTGCCTTCGATCTTAAACGCTTGCTCGTTGAAGAAGCCCTTCGAATCAGGCAGGAAGACTTGGCCATGAATCACAGCATAGGAAAACATGGCGCAAGCCTCATTGAGGATGGCCAGTGCATTTTGACCCATTGTAATGCTGGGGCGCTCGCGACCGCTGGGTATGGCACCGCCCTAGGGGTTGTACGGGCTGCCTGGGAGCAGGGGAAAAAGATCCATGTGTATGCCGAGGAAACCCGTCCTGTCCTACAGGGGGCGCGGTTAACGACCTGGGAACTGATGCAGGACCAGATTCCTGTGACGCTGATTACGGACAATATGGCTGGATCGCTCATGAGGGAAGGGGTGATTCACCTGTGCCTTGTCGGGGCAGATCGCATTGCAGCCAACGGGGATGTGGCAAACAAAATCGGGACCTACACCGTTGCGGTCCTGGCCAAGGCGCATAAGATCCCCTTTTTCGTCGCCGCCCCATCCTCGACCATCGATCTTGCGACCCCCTCGGGAGACCAGATCCCCATCGAGCAACGGCCCGCTCATGAGGTCACCTCTCTGAATGGCGGTTCGCCCATCGCGCCAAAGGGAGTTCACGTCCTCAACCCGGCTTTTGATGTGACACCGGCTGATTTGGTAACGGCCATTATTACCGAGCGTGGGATTTTCAAGCCCAGCGAACTCGCTGCCACATTTCGGTTATGAAGGCGTAGGAGTAGTAGGGCTAGCCGGTTCACTGCTCATTCCCACTACCTGGTGTAAGGCTTTTCCCAGGTCAGAGAGGTTGTAGGGTTTTACCACAACTCCCTTGAACCCATACCGCTCGGGGTCCGCCATAACAGGGTCGTTGGAATATCCGCTGGAGACGAGAGCAACCACCGAGGGGTCCAAGGCCTTCAATTGACGGATCGTCTCCTTTCCCCCTAATCCTCCTGGGATAGTCAAATCCATGATGGCAGCCACATAGGGTACGCCTGATTGTTGGGCTTGGTGATAGAGTGTGATAGCCTCAGCGCCATCACTGGCAAAATCTGCCTCATAGCCCAAATGAGTGAGCATTTTCTCCAAAATTTCCCGTATTTCCTCTTCATCTTCTATCACCAACAGCTTCCCTGATCCGGCGCCCACCCAAGTTTCTTCAGTGAGCGGGACTGGTTGGCCCTTTTCCGACACAGGCAAGAAAAACGTAAAGGTTGTGCCCACCCCCAGTTCAGAGGTAACCGTAATGTGGCCCCCGTGACGATTGACAATAGAGTAGGTTGTCGCCAAACCAAGCCCACTCCCTTTTTCCTTTGTGGTGAAGTAAGGGTCAAAGATTTTGGGAAGATGCTCTTGTGGAATCCCTTTGCCCTGATCTTCAATCGAAACCTTCACATATCGTCCCGCTTTGATGGGAAGTCCCTGACTCGGATCCACTAAGGTATTGCTCGCGTGGATGTGTAGAATCCCCCCCTCCGGCATAGCGTGGTCCGCGTTGATAACAAGATTTTGAATAACCTGACTCATTTGACCTTCGTCCACCTCAACAGGCCACAAATCATCGGGCAGATGAAGGTCGCATCTGACATTGGATCCCCGGAGAGCAAATCCAGCCGTTTCGTTAATAAAACGGCCGATTGACGCGGGATTTTTCACCGGTGCTCCACCCTTGGCGAAGGTCAATAGTTGTTTAGTGAGGTCCCTCGCTCGCAGACAAGCCCTTTCCGCTGCATTCAATCGCTCCGCAATGGCAGTATCTGGAGTGTCCGAATTCTTGGCCGAGAGCATTTTGGCTAACCCAATATTGGCAAAAATCGCGGTGAGGATGTTGTTGAAATCGTGGGCAATCCCTCCTGCCAAAATGCCAACGGATTCCAGCTTTGTGGCCCGAAGTCGTTCTTCATCGTAACGCCGGCGCTCTGTGATATCACGGGATACGACCACAGCGACAATCTCGCCAGTAGTGGTTCGAAAGGGCTTCGTGTGACTTTCAAACCAGCGCCACTCACCCGATTGATGACGAAACCGATAGACCATGTGCCAGTCTTCGAGAGACTGAACCTTAGTCTCAAATTCCCACTCAAAGGCGGGGCGGTCGTCCGGATGGACGAGGTTGAGCAAATTGCACTGTCCTAATTCTTCAAGTGAATAGCCCAAGACTTTCTGGCAACTGGGACTAGAGTACAACAAGCGGCCGTCCAGGCTGGTTTCAAAGATCAGGTCATAGGCATTTTCGGCGATGGCCCGAAATCGTTCCTCATTTTCACGTAAAGCTTCCTCGGCCCCCTTCCGCTCCAATTCACTAGCAGCCCGAACGGCGAACACTCCCAAAATAGACTGGGCGAGCTGCAGGTTCCGGAGGGGCCGGCGGTCCATAGCCACGATAATTCCAATCACCTGACCAGCCCAGTTCACCAGTGGACTTCCAATGAAACTGTTGACCTCCCATTGGGTGAGCAGGGGATCTTGAGGGTAATGCTGTTGTATGTTGCTCTCCCAGCAAGCCACTTTCGTTTTTCGGAGTCGGGCTCCTGGTGTGTCGGCAACCTTCCAAAGGAAATTTTCCGTAATGTGCCCCTTAGCCCACACGGCTACGGTTTGCACCTGCGTTTGCTCAGAGTCAACAAATTCGGCGAGAAAGGCGTACTCGACATCCAGGGCTTTGGACAGGTCTTTGACCAAGGATTGGAAGAACGCCACGCTGCCGGCTGCTGGGGCGCCTTGGGCAATATCGCGAAGAGCCTCTTCTACACGCCGCCGGTCCGTGATGTCCTTGAGAACGGAAATGACACCCCACTGGTTGCCCTCCATATCATACAGGGGATAACAGGAGACCAAGAACCACCCGTCCAAGTTGGGCAACCACACTTCCACCACTGCGGATAGGGCCCCATGAAGAACCGACTCCCAGGGTGGGCGCCCATCGGGATCGGTGGTCCCAAAGTAGAGCAGCCGGCAGTCCATACCAACGAGAGTGCCATAGGTGGATTCAAACCGATTACGCACGGCTTTATTGGCCCAAAGAACCATACCCGTTTTGTCCAGGAGGAGGACGTCGTCGGTGAGTGCATTGAACGATTGCTCCCACTCTTCCGCCGCGGCTCGCAGAGTAACCTCGGTCTGCTTTCGACGGGCTTCGGAAACTTCAAGTTGCACAATGCGCTTCCGAAGCGCTGCCACCTGCTCCAAGAGTTGCTGCCGGGTCATGACTTTTGCGCCCATTGACGACCTTCTAAAATAAGGAAGCCTCAACCCGCACCAGGGAGCTAGGGTGTTAGGGAGGAGGCCTTTTCCTCGGGAATGTTGTATCTAGGTAGGAAAGTTTTCAAGATCAAGGGTAAACTTCATAACGCCTTCTCGAAGGAAAAGCAAGCACTTATTTTTCCCAAGCCCGCATTGTTCATAGAACAGCACGGTGATACAGTATAAGGGCGAATCATGGCTTTTCTCGTGCACCAACCTGAGACTCCACCCGACCCGCAAGATCTCCTGATCTATGATGGGGAATGCCGACTCTGTGTGGCTGCCAAAGAAGGATTGGAACGGCACGGGGAGCACAAACGAGTCCGGTTTATTGCTTATAACAGTGCCGAGGCAGCCAGCATTCTTGGAGAGGGGTATCAACCGGGTCGTCCGGAGGTGGCCTTTTTGGTAGAGTCAAACGGGGGGATTCAACGAGGCCTGGATGCTTTTCTTCCACTCCTCCCAGGTCTTCCATGGGGGAGAATCATTCTCAAGCTTTGGCGTATTCGGTTCCTTCGGCCGCTGGGTTATGCAGCGTATCGTTTCATAGCCAACAATCGATACCGCTGGTTCGGCGCAGTCAGGCAGGATTAATTCTCCCAAGGGCCAGTTTAAACGACAAGCCTGGCAGGATGTTGAAAAAGTCCGCCAGCGTTATTCTCGCGGCGCTTGGAGGCTCGACGTACCGAACAGAGTACGCCTCGCCTTCTCACTTGCTGCGGCCGCGCTGGATAGCCCTTTATGACCATCCTGTGGGCTGTTCTGCTGCCGTCCCTGATCGCCTAGAGGGCTAGGTCGCCTCTGTGCCAAAAGGGTTTTTCAATAACCTGCTAGGGCATTCTCGCCATGGAGTGCTCGGGTTAACCAAGAAACCAATCCACCTGTTTCAGGTTTTTCTCTTCAAGGCCTTTCCCCGGACCTCAGTTCCCTCAAGGAATTGCGCAAAAACTTCCCCCAACACTTCATTCACGAGTTCCTCCATGTCTTCATGGTCGAACCAGATTTCGGTATCTGTTTCACTAGCAGCTACAGTAATCCAGACGGTACTACCATCCAGGGTATTTTTGACTTCAAATTCCACGAGGGCCTTTACTTCAAGGGAAGTAGACCCAAAGCTACTTTTAGCATTGGCGGTTAATTCTTTTATTTTTCCTGACAGA
>JACZVJ010000125.1 GCA_022572725.1 Nitrospinota bacterium
CATCCTCGTCCCGTCATGCCCGCGGTCCTTAGCGGGCATCCATCTTTTCCGCCCCCTAGCAGGAACAGCAAGATGGATCCCCGCTACAAACTGCGGGGATGACAGACGGAGGGTTTTCCCTGACAGTGCCCAATTACCTTCACAATTTCACCAGACACTGTCTGAAAGAAGAAACCCAAGTTTTGACACCTAATCCCTGTCCTTGGTTTTCCACGGTTAGCTCCTCGTAGTTCTCCGCCCTAGTCCCTACACCTCCGCCAGTCTTCATGATTTATGAGAAAGTTTTAATGTCCATTTAATCTTCCTTTCATGTCGAGGTGTTATGAAGAAAGAGCAGCAACCATCAAAAATTATTTTTCACATGTAAGGAGGATGCCATGAACGATGTCTCACAGAATTTCGAAGCAAGGGCAACCCGCCCTTGCTGGCAACGGAAGTTACCTACTCTTGGGATTGGCGCAGGCCTGGCTCTCACCGGCTTTCTGGTGGGCACCCTTTTGGTGGGAGCAGTGGAAGCCCCAGGTACATCAACTGCCGCCATGACACCCCCAGCCATCAATGTCGAACAACAGGTTTCCCTTGAATCACGACCGCAAGGGTTTGCGGAGATTGTCAAGTCGGTAAGACCGGCCGTGGTGAACATCACGGTATCGAAAGTCATGACCGATTGGCGACCCCACGATCCTTTTGAATCACGGCCTGATTGGTTCGGCCCGGATTTTTGGGGCCGTGATTTTTTTGAAAAACGGAAGGTTCCCCCAAGCCCCCGAAGTCCCTTCGAAATGGGCATGGGGTCCGGAGTCATCGTCTCCCCCGATGGGTACATCGTGACGAATCTGCATGTGGTTGATGGCGCGAAGGAGGTCACGGTCACGCTTTTGGATAAGCGGGAATTCACAGGCAAGGTCATTGGGGCTGACCCACAAACCGATTTAGCGGTTGTCAAGATCGAGGCCCAGGACCTTCCCTCTGTGCCTTGGGGCGATTCCTCAACGCTTCACGTGGGGGATTATGTGCTCGCGGTCGGCAATCCCTTCGGGCTGAACTCCACCGTCACGCAGGGTATTGTGAGCGCCCTTGGACGAGGGGGGATGGGCATTACCCAATACGAGGATTTCATCCAAACGGATGCGGCCATTAATCCAGGCAACTCAGGCGGGGCCCTTATCAATATGCGAGGGGAGTTGGTGGGAATTAACACCGCGATCATGTCCCGAACGGGTGGGTATCAGGGGGTGGGATTTGCCATCCCGACCAAAATGGGAAAACCCATCTATGAAAGCCTGGTCAAGACGGGAAAAGTCACGCGAGGATTCTTGGGCGTCGGCATTCAGGAAGTCACCCCTGATCTGGCAACTTCACTTCAGCTCCAGGAAGCCACGGGTGCACTCGTGACCAACGTCAATGATGATAGTCCCGCTCAGAGGGCAGGCATTCTCCGGGGCGATACAATCGTGAAATATCAAGATGTCCCTGTTGCCGATCCGCGAGCCCTGCAACGTGCGGTCATCAAAACCCCTATAGCGACAACTGTCACCTTGACCATCATTCGTGACGGCCAAGAGCACGAAGTGATGGCCACAATTGGTGAGCACCCTGACACCAAAAGGATGGCCAGAACCCAACCGAGTTCGGACGAGACGAGTTTGGCCGGCGTGTCAGTAGAGAAGATGAATCCCAGAATGGCGCACAGACTTGGAATCGACCAAGACATTCATGGGGTCGTCGTGACCTCCGTGAAACCGGGAACTCATGCGGACCAAGCGGGGCTCATTCGAGGAGATGTGATCAGCGAAATCAACCGTCAGGCGGTCCATTCCGTTGAAGCCTATGAGGATGCGATTTTGAAACTCCAAGAAGATCAACCGGCCTTACTGTTCATTCACCGGAGGGGAACTCCATTGTTCCTCACGGTTAAGGCCTAAGTACTTTGATTCATAATTCTTGCGCGTCTGTCATGCCCGCGGAAGCGGGCATCCAGAAGAGGTAGAAACGACCTAGATTCCCGCTTACGCGGGAATGGCAACATGAACTGATTCAAAACCATATTTATGAAAAGGATTACTAAGGATTACTAAGGTAGAAACTAGGGACAGGGTTTCTTATCAAGGATGATACCTCACCTTTCCGAGCTTTCTGGGTCAAACTGGATAGAGAAGCCCTGTCCCTTTTCCAAAATTTTCCGCAACCGCCCTAGCAAATAAGAGAATGCTCTCTTTCACCGATCTCGCAGGAAAGGATACCGAAATGAGCTACCCGGATGAGTCCGCGAGACAGACCAGGCAAGAACGGGGAAAAGATCGTCAGGCAAACAACCACTCCCCCAGGAAAGCAGAGTGCTCAGGTGAAGAGCCAGAAGGGCTAAATGGAGCTGTTGAGCCAAACCATTCCAACAACCGTTCAGAGTCGAACGGCGCAGCCCTTGAAACCATTTATTTCCGAACGTTTCAGAACCGCCCCTTGCTGGAGCGAAAGGACGAGTTGGAACTAGCCAAACAAATCGACGAAAGTAGCCAATGCATTCGTGAACGGCTTACCCAAGCCATCCGGCTTGTGACCCATAAAGGGAAAAAATCTGATCACGAGCAGGCCATCAATTCCCTTAAAAGCATCCGGGAACTGAGTGGCCTTTCGGCTCCGGTCCTTGACGAAGCTATTCGGACCATATCCAGCCTGATCACTGGTATCTCCGAGTCTGGGCGGAAGGGCGACTCCTTAAAAAAAAGGCTCCGACACATCCAACACCAAATTGCGACCGCGCGCCAGAAGCTCGAAAACGCCAAAGATGGCCTGGTCCAACGAAACTTGCGGCTTGTGGTAGGCATCGCAAAGCGTTTTACAGGGCGAGGGCTAGGGATGTTAGACCTCATCCAGGAAGGCAACATTGGCCTTATGCGCGGAGCCGAACGATTTCAGTATCGCAAAGGCTTCAAGTTCAGCACCTACGCGACTTGGTGGGTACGCCAAGGAATTCTGAGGGCTCTGGCCGATCAATCGCGGACAATCCGCATTCCCGTCCATACAACCGAAGCCTGGCAACGAATCACCAAAACCTCCCAGCGACTCACCCAGCAGTTCGGGAGACAACCCCGCCATGAGGAGATTGGAAAATCGCTTGGGGTGAGTCCGACCCGCGTCCAGGAAACCGTGCAGGCTTTCCTCGAACCCATTTCCTTTGACAGTCCTAATGCAGAAGGGGATGCCTTCTTGGGAGAGTGTTTGCCCGATGAGAACATTGTCCCACCCGATAATGAAATTGAGGAGGAGCAAACCAGGGAACAAATTTCCCGAGTCCTGACTGTCCTCACGCCACGAGAAGAAAAAGTGATTCGATTACGTTTTGGGATGGGCCAGGAACAGTCATGGACCTTAGAAGAGATCGGGCGGACGATGTCGGTCACCCGGGAACGAATTCGCCAAATTGAGGGGGTTGCTCTTAAGAAATTGAGGGAGCCCTCGGCAAAGATTAGATTTGCAGAGGCTTATTAACAACCACCCTAAATCAACCACCCTGCAGCAAGCTGCAGAGTAGGTTTGAAGGGAAGGTTTATCTCCCCCTCACCCCTGCCCTCTCCCCCAAGGGGGCGAGGGAAAAGGGTACAAACCGGTAAGATGGTTTACAGAATAAACCGGGCACAGGGTTTACCCTGTCTTGGCAAGGAAGATCTTGCCGATGCCATGGAAGGACCCCACTCATTCCCTCCGTAGGGAGATTGTGGATTCAGCATGGCACCGGACCTCGGAAGAGTGGCCTCCCCAACCATATTGAGACTGACCCTCACGCTACTTGATGGTCTATCCCCGCAAGATCCAGGAGAAACGCGTAAATAAACGCAAGCTCCTTGAAGCGCCGAAAGCGCCCGGACAGGCCTCCGTGGCCAGCCTCCATGGTAGTTTTTAACAATACGAGATTCTCGTCAGTTTTGATCGCACGGAGCTTGGCTACCCATTTTGCGGGTTCCCAGTACTGCACTTGGGAGTCGTGAAGTCCGGCCGTCACCAAAAGATGGGGATAGGCCTTTGCTTGAACATTGTCGTGGGGCGAATAGGACAGGATATACTGATAATAGTCGCTTTGATTGGGGTCCCCCCACTCATCGTATTCACCAGTGGTAAGGGGGATATTGGAATCAAGCATGGTTGTGACCACATCCACGAACGGCACTTGGGCCACCACTCCCTTAAACAGGTCAGGCCGCATATTCACGACCGCTCCCATGAGCAACCCGCCGGCGCTTCCCCCCATGGCAAAGAGTCGCTCCTGATTGGTATACCCTTCCTGAAGGAGATACTCGGCACAGTCAATAAAATCCGCGAAGGTATTTTTCTTATTGAGGAGTTTCCCCCGCTCATACCATTCCCGCCCGAGCTCTTCACCTCCTCGGACATGGGCAATGGCAAAAACAAATCCGCGGTCGAGCAAGCTTATCCGTGAAGAACTAAAACTTGCGTCCATGCTGGCCCCATAGGCCCCATACCCGTAAAGAAGAAGCGGATTCTTGCCATTTTTTTCCAGGCCCTTCCGATACACTAATGAAATGGGAACCTGCATCCCATCCCGTGCTGAGGCCCACAGCCGTTCCGTTTGATAGTGAGTTGTATCAAACCCACCTAAGACCTCTTCTTGCTTGAGCAACGTCTTTTCCCGAGTCGCCATGTTGTAGTCAAAGACGGAATTGGGGGTGGTCATGGAAGTGTAAACAAACCGGAGGAGAGGGGTATTGAATTCAGGATTTTCACCCAAGGAGGCAAAATACGTCGGCTCACCAAAGTCAAGATAATGTTCATCCCCGCCTTTCCAGGGAAGGACCCGTAGCTGGATAAGCCCCCGCTTTCGCTCCTCGACAACTAAATAATCCTGGAACAATTCGAACGATTCGAGGAGAACATCCTCCCGGTGAGGAATCATTTCCTGCCAATGCTCTTTAGCGGGTTTCCCGACCGTGGTGGTCATGAGTCGAAAATTTTTGGCTCGAAAGTTGGTTCGGATATAGAAGGCATCCTCATAATGATCCACGGCATATTCGTGGTCGCGCTCTCGTGGAACCAGAACCTGAAACTCTCCCAGAGGATCATTGGCATCCAGGTAGCGATATTCAGTGCTCACGGTTTGGTGCGACGTAATCATGAGATACCGTTTGGACTTTGTCTTTAAAACCGAGGTCGAGAAGGTCTCATCGGTTTCCTCATACACCAGCTCGTCCTGACCACCTTCGGTTCCCAAGCTATGCCGGTAAATTTGAAAGGACCGAAGAGTGGCGGGATCCTGCTTGCTATAGAAGAGCGTCCGGTTGTCGTTGGCCCAGGCCAGATTCCCTGTGACCTCGGGGATCATATCGGCAAGTAATTCACCAGATCCCAGGTCTTTAAACCGAATGGTGTAAATTCGGCGCCCCTGCGTATCGACCGCATAGGCAAGAATTCCCTGCCCAAAACTGATAGCAAGCCCACCCACCGAACAATACTCATGGCCTTCTGCTACCACATTGACATCGAGCATGAGCTCTTCGTCTGCCTCAAGGGTCCTCAGTTTCCGGCAATAGAGGGGATATTCTTTTCCCTCTTCGAAACGGGTGTAGTAAAAATAATCGTCGAGCTTGTAGGGAACAGACAGATCGGTCTGTTTGATCCTTCCACGAATTTCTTCAAATAACGCTTCTTCCAATCCCTCCCGATGAGCCATAGCAGCCTTGGCATACTCATTTTCCGCAGTGAGGTAGGCCAACACCTCTGGATTGTCCCGTTTATTCAACCAATAATAATTGTCGATCCGTTGGTGCCCGTGCTTTTCTAATGTTGTGGGAAGCACCTTTGCCTGTGGAGGGGTGAGGTGTGTCGGTCGATTTTTTTCATGCATAGCGGCTTACTCGTAGCTCCTTGTTGCCACAACCTTTGCTGGATATACGTCCAGAAAGTTAATCGTCCAAGATGATGCGTGGTCCACGCTCTTGTTTCAGATAACCCTTCCGCTTCTTATCGTGCAACCGCCGTTCTTTGGCTGCCTTGGTGATCTTGTGCCTTTTTCGGGCCTTCGGAATAACAAGAGCGTCCCGAATGAGTGCGGAAAACCGATCCACCAGTTCGTTCCGGTTGGCGGCTTGACTGCGATGCCGTTGAGCATGAAGGCTCAACACCCCCTCTTTGTTGATCCGGGTTTTAAGGCGCAGGGCAATTCTGGACTTCTGCACATTAGTAAGATGATCGGACAACCAGAAAGGAAAGTGTAAGGTCACCCGAGTATTGACCTTGTTCACATTTTGTCCACCAGGTCCCCCGCTCCGCGAGGCGGTGAACCGCACTTCCCGTTCTGGAATGGAAAGGGTCTCGGTAATAGGAATCATCGATCCTCTGATTCTCTATAGAATCACTCCCAGGCTTGAGCAAGGGGATGTGACGAGAGTCACGCCTCTTGCCCTATAAGAAATTTAGACCATCAGCCTTCTGGTGTGGGCGTTAAAACAGGGGTGAGCTCTCCCACCCCCGTCATTGTTTTGGTCATGGCGTCCACGTTCACATATTATAGTGTTTTAACTATCAACTCCTACATCTCAAATCTCCCTCGTCCCTTTGGGAAGAGGGGTGAGGGGTGGGTTTATCAGAAAGTTAAAATACTATAGTATCGTGATCCACCTTCTTGACCTCGTGCCAATCAAGGCGAAACGAGGTTCGGCCCATTCTCCTTACATCGCCACTTCGTGATGTGATTACCGCATCAACTCTCATTACCCTCTCTTTTACCCTCTTTTGAGGGTATTACCCCTTTTCTGCCAAGCCGCCCCTGGACCCGTCCGAGACATTTCACTTGCCCCGCCTTCTGCAAATCGCGCAACACTCGCCGCACCATGTCTCAGCTCACTGCTGGGCAGGCCCGTTCCAGGTCCGACAGGGTGAACTCCCCAGAAAACGCCGCGACTACATTTTCAATCAGTTGGGTCCTTGCACCCCGAGGACTCTTGAGCTCTCCCACGCGCGCCTCGAATTCTCGATACGCCGTCTTCAGGATGTAGAGGACATAGCTCATGTATGGCCAAGGGTCATGCTTCCCTTCGTGCCAGCCCTGCGAACTCTGTTCCAAAGTCTCATAGTAGCGCTCCTTGTTTTGCTCGATGAGGCGTTCGAGGCTCACATAGCGACCGACCTCGTACCCAAGATGGTACCCCTGAAGCAGGAGCAGTAATCGGGAGACTCGGCTGTTTCCGTCGCGAAAGGGATGGATGCACAGGAAATCAAGATTGAGGGCCGCCAGCGAGATGAGCGGATGGACCCATCGTTCGTGAAGGCAGTCGTTCCAGCCCTCGATCAGCTCGCTCATGTATCGAGGTGTCTGCGATGCTGACACCGTTTTGAACCTCACTCTGGTCCGACCGTCCGGCAACTTTTCGATGATGTCGCGGTCTTTCTCCTTATACTTCCCGGCTTCCCCTATCTCACCACGTGTCAGCCGGTGTAACTTCCGGATCGTGGCTTCCGAAAACGGCAGTCGCGATCCCTTTTCGTGGATCAGCCTGAGGGCATCACGATAGCCCCGTAGTTCTTCTTCATCGCGGTCCCGGAGGACGGGTTTGCCGAATACGAGCGTCCGCACGCGGGTTTGGTCCACCTCGACCCCTTCGATTCGGTTGGATGAGACAGCGCTCTCGATGAGGGCATGCTCGCGCAGCGCCTTCAGTTTCTGAGGTGATTGTTTGGTAAACAGCTCTTGCTTGCCGCGTGCTTCGCCGAGATCGGCGAGGTACCAGGCCGTCGCGGCCGGAATTGACTCTGGTTTGGCGGCAAACTGGCGGAGGGTCATCATGTCGCTTGGCCCCCGTACGACTGGGACTCTCCCTCGCTGATTTCCATCGGCTGAGTCACGGCGTCCACGTTCACATATTATAGTGTTTTAACTATCAACTCCTACATCTCAAAACTCCCTCGCCCCTTTGGGGAGAGGGGTGGGGTGAGGGGTGGTTTTATCAGAAAGTTAAAATACTATAGTA
>JACZVJ010000126.1 GCA_022572725.1 Nitrospinota bacterium
TCACAAGTAGAACCACAATGGTCCTCGGGAATAGAAAAAATACACGGGCTTTTGGGGCAACCAGAAAAGTACCAAAGAAGCCGCGGGGTGTCAATCACGCCAATCAGGGAATGCATACCGCCGCGGTCAGGTGAGCCGGTGACGGAGGCCCTTCCCGGCGTGCCCCCGCCGTGTCTCCGCTCCTGGCTCATGGGGTTAACCTGCCCACCTGAATCCCGGTTGGCGTTCGGGTATTTCCCTTTGTGGGCATTGGGTAAGGAGAACAAGTCAATACTCATGCCCGATCCCATTTTCTGTGACCCTCACTCATTACTTTTCACGCAGGATTCAGGTTTACCTCTTGAGGTAATTATCCTAAACGGGATCGATTGGCAAAAAGAAGAAAGGCAAGCCCTTGGCCTGCCTTAGGTCAAAGAAAAGAACCAGGAAACTAGAGAGGGGCTGCTAACAGCATCCCCGCAAACCGTTCCTTCTCGATCCCCTGCAGTGGGGCGTGCTTCTAGGGTGGATCGATGTCTGTGGTCAAGCCTTCCGGTACTTGCCTCTCCCAATCCTTT
Source organism: Nitrospinota bacterium (assembly GCA_022572725.1). Taxonomy (GTDB): domain Bacteria; phylum Nitrospirota; class Nitrospiria; order Nitrospirales; family UBA8639; genus JACZVJ01. The sequence continues at coordinate 558 of JACZVJ010000126.1, forward strand.
TCGTTTTGCCTTCTTTCAACCACCGCACCACAACGTGACGGAGGTAAGAATTCGGTTTTCCCCTGGCCCCGCTTTTCTTAGCTAGGTCACCAATCGTGAAAGAACCAGGAAGTCCTTTGAGGAGGGAGTTCCAGTCCACTGTCCTGCCTTTCCTGGCTCCTCTTCTTGGTGCGCGCCTCCTCGCTCTGTTGTCTGAGAGAAGTTCGTAGACTCTCTCGTACTTTTTTAGCTCATTCTTCAAAGAGGCAAGTTCAGAGTTCTTTTGAGCCATACCTTTCGTGATTTGGCTGATCTCTTGCCTCACCGAGCTGATTAAGTTGGCCGCCATGCAATCCTCCTAAGTAGTTTGTCATCCCCGTCTAGCATCATTCCCTGGTGAATGGCAACCATGTTGCACCTGTTTTTCGGGGAATCTTAATAGCGGAAGGCGTGGTAACCGATTTCACGTTTCGGGACCCAGTCCCGGTTATCCAGGTCGTGCGGTCGGGGTCAAAGAGGATCGCTTTCCTAGGATGATTTTCCAAGGCAGCCTGTACCCGCACCTCAAGCAACCAGCCTGAATCGGGATCTCCTCCATCTACTCCGGGGGCTCCGGGATTACAACAAGGGAATAGGAATTTTAAAGGGCCTTTTTGGCTGGACAGAAAAGTACCAAAGAAGCCGCGGGGTGTCAATCACGCCAGGGAATAACGCACTCGTCTACTGCGGCCCATACCGGTTAGGGGTTATCAGCGCCCCCTGGTCAAACCGTACGTGCAGTTTTCCCGCCTACGGCTTTCCGCCCCCCTTCCTCACACCGCCTGCTCCTCGAATTCGGAATACGCTCTTCCTGACGCAGCTCCTTTTTGATGTTGGGAGATGGTTGTTTCGAAAATGATCACTGTACCCTGACAGAATCACTTCGTCATCGTTTACCACCTCGGCTTTTTTCCCCTAAGGGTGGTACCCCTGTGGGTGGTTCATTCTGTGGCAATTCCGTACCCTTCGACTGCTCCAGCGTGGTTGCAAACGCATTGATATCGCCGCCGCTGATCCCGATTTCTCGTAGCAGGGCATCTACCAGAGGAGCTTGGCCACGGTAACGCAGTGCACTATTCACCACCTGGTCAGCAAGATTTCCACTCCCAACCGTAGCGTCTGTGCTACTGGCTGCGCTACTCCCGACCCCTAGACCCTCCACATGGACAATCTTTATCCCCTCGATTCGTTCCATCGGTTTGACGCTTTCACGAATAATGCCTGGGAGGTGTGTGATAAGCGCCATCTTAATCTGCATGGCAATCTGTTCAAGTGAGAGGATGTTGCTCGCGTCGTGCAGCGCACGCTTCCCTTCTGCGTCAACCCCATAGGTCAGTTTTGCCGCTTCAGCGCGAAGCTTCTCAGCCTCGGCCTCCCCCTGTGCAGTAATTCGAACCTTGTCGGATTCGGCTTCCGCCAGTATCTTCACAGCCTCTGCCCTATCTTGAGCAGCGGTCTTCTCAGCCTCGGCAGCCACTGTGATCCCGATAGCCGCACGTTCCGCTTCCTTAGCTGCCTCAACCAGCTCAATTGTCTTCTGACGTTCAGCCCTTTCCTTTTCGCGGACCGTTACAACTTCTTCCTCCGCCTTCACAGCTTGTGCCCGCGCACGTTCAGCTTCGGCTTGTGCCTCTGACTGTGCCTTTGATTTTTCTGCAACAGCAATTGCGCGGTCCTGCTCGGTCAACTCAATCGTTTTCTGTTTCTCAATTTCCGCTGTCTGGAGGGCCTTGTGCTTGCCGATCTCCATTTCCTTCAGCTGCCGATCCTTCTCGATGCGCTCTTCCTCAACTGTCCTTTCCGCCGTGATCTGGGCTTGGTCTATCTGACGCTTAGCGGTAATATCCGCTTCTTTGGCTACGCGACCCTTTTCTGCCTGTTCGCGCGCTATTTCGGCGGCCTGCGCTGCGCGACGTATGCTAAGCTCACGCTCTTGCTGCAAGCGTGCATATTCTTCTTGTTTCCTGAGCTCGAGATTCTGACGCTCCGCTTCGAGGTTCTTCGTTTGGATCTCAATACGAGTGTCCTGCTCTATGTCATTTCGCGTCTTACGCTGTGCTTCAATCTCCTGGGTAAGTTTGGTTAACCCCTCTGCATCGAAGGCGTTTTGCGGGTTGAAGAATTCCCGGTTGGTTTGATCAAGACCGGTCAGCGAAACCGCCTCCAATTCCAGACCGTTCTTCAGGAGGTCTTCTGATACTGCCACTTGCACCTTTTGCACGAAACTCACACGCTGTTCATGCAATTCTTCCATCGCCATCTGGGCCGCCACTGAGCGGAGGGCATCGACGAACTTACCCTCGACTAACTCTTTGAGCGCGCCTTCCTTCATGGTTCTCAACCCCAGCGTTTGCGCCGCGTTGGCGATAGCTTCCTCAGTTGGCTGAACACGCACATAGAACTCCGCCTGCACATCTACACGTATGCGGTCTTTTGTAATTAAAGCCTGCTCATTCGCGCGTCGAACCTCCAAACGCAAAGTATTCATGTTCACTGGAATAGTTTCATGCAAGACGGGCAAGATTAAGGCACCTCCATCCATAATCACTTTCTGCCCGCCAAATCCCGTACGCACAAACGTCTTTTCTTTCGAGGCGCGCTTATACAGCCTAGAAAAAATCATGCCGATTGTGATCAGCGCCACGAAGATGACAATTGCTGGCAAAAAAATCATCTCCAACATGGGACTGCACCTCCTTTCTTCTTAGTGTTGGCCATCAGTCCACCAGGGCATCCGTGGTGGGCCGAATAGCACGGAATATACTCCCGGTACGCTTAACCAGTAATACCGCAGTATCAGTTGCAAACGCTTCACCCTGGACGTCCGGTTCGACCATCACATAATGAGTTCGACCGAACTGGTCACGCAATTTGGCCTGCGCCGGTTCACCACTCTTTGCCGTGCCCAGTGTGACGATGGCTACCCTGCCAATGAAGGTTTTTCTGGACACTGCGCTGGTTTCATCTTTCGGTAGAATTTTGGCCAGCACACGGCCTAGGATTCTGACCACAGGAAGCGACGCGATGGTGGCCGGTACTACGGCCACCAAGGCCGGGAGCATGGCACCACTGAGCTGCATCGCCACAGATTGGATGAAGAGGCCGATCAGGCCAAACGCTGTCAGAAAAATTACCAGCAGGATTAGGACCGGAACCCGTCCAATATTCAACCATCCGAGCAGCCTGAAGAGGGCAGAAGGTGTTTCCAGGCCGTCTAAGTCAACATCGAAACTGGTGTCGGGCAGGAGAGCATCGAAAAAGGCAGATATCCCCATCCCGACCACGGTAGCGACTCCCTCAAGCAGCGCAATGGCCATCATCAGGACCAGCGCCGTGGTAAAGGCCAAGTTTGGCCCTGCCGTCAAAAACTCAACCATTCATTCCTTTTTCGCCCGGCTCTTGGCAGCCGCCAGGCGTTCCTGGATGCGATTTTTGCGTGCTAAATCATCCAGCTCCGCCAATTGCATGGCCGTTTTGCGATCCGGTGTCGGGCTAGACCCGGGTAAGCCGCTGGCCTTTTCCAAAACACGGTCGAAGGTTGACTCAGCCCGCTCCACTATTGCTTCGACCCGGCCTTGGCTTGGAACACTACTGGCCCCGGAAGTATGGGCGGTGGCTGCTTGGGCGCGCGCATTGCGGAAGTTGCGTAGATCATCCCGCATCTCGCGCTTTTTGGCCTGGAGGGCAGCGATGTATCCTTCGAGTTCCTTTTCCCGAGGGCCGCATTCTGCGATCGTATGCTCGAGGATCGGGATCTGCGCCTCGACGTCGAGCTGCTGCGCGATGGCAGCTTCACCCAGGTCGTCCCGACCCTCCTTCACCGCCAGTTCAATTTTGTTCGTCAGTTCTTCGTGCTTTCGATTTTCCTCTGTGAGGCGGTTGGTGGCCCCATGCTTCCTGGCCATCTCGCGACCCAGCTCGCCGCGCACCTCGTCAATGGCTGTATCGATTTCACGAATTGCCTCCTCCATCACCATTTCGGGCGCGGAATGTTCCATCGCCTCGACCAGCATATTCACAGTGCCGCTGATAATACGACCGACTCTCGCTCCAATCCCCTCTGTCATGTTGGCTTCTCCTCCTTTTTCTTAGGTGGACGAGGTGCCTGACAAGAGCTCGCTCCAGCTTAGGCACCAACTTTAACCGGCTTGTTGCTGCCGCTTTGGCATCGCACTGGCCCTCATCAGTGACCCCCTCGCAGGTTTGACTCCGTCATCCTAAAAAGGATGTGGCTGGCCAATGCCATTTCCGCGTCTTTTAAGTCGGAATGCTTATTCGCACCTCCTAGATTAAGATAGTGTGTATGGTGTGGTTGTCATTATTTAGGGAACAGCCTTAGTCAACCACTCGCTGACTTTTTTCGGGGCCTCCAAGTGAGCCTGGTTCCACGCCTAGCTTCTCGGGGAAGTTGTAGTCTGTTGGTCACCCAGAAGCCGGCTCATATTTAAAGGTTGGGTAATCTGCGACTACTCCTGTCCTCGGAGCATTCTTTTTGGGGAGTTCCCATCTCAGTTCCTAACGAAAACGCCTGCCCAGCTCAAAACACAAAAGGGCCTTCGGGCACAGACGTACCCGAAGGGCCTTTTACCAGTTTCCCGCCGCTTTAAGACTTAAGCTGGCGCTGGTTACCCCATGACAGAGTCCCTCGCGAGGATAAAAATACTCCCTTTATTTGGCAATAAGCAATCTCTGGTTGCATGAATCGGGGAAATTGGGCCCTTCCCTGCTTGCCCCCGCCGTGTCTCCGCTCCTGGCTCATAGGGTAAAGTTCCTCTCCACACCTTGCACTCGTCCCCCATTCCGGCATCCTATTCCCCTACCACCGCCCCCGGCACCGCGGCTTTGGCCAGGAGTGCTTTCAACTCCGTTCGCACCCGCTTGAGCTCATTCCATTCGTCGTTGCTCAAGCGGTTCCAATCGTAGGTCACGCCCGCCCGGTCCTCCTGGGGGGCCTCCTGATCATCCGGCACCACCGCCTCGCCCTTCCCAAACCCTCGCGTCAAAATGGCGTCGGCGGCTCGAAACCTGGTGGCAGGGTGATTGCAAATCAAGAGATCCAAAAGAATATTCAGTGCCACATACGAATAGGATTTGAACGCTTCCTTTAATTCTTTGGGCCGTGGGGGATTCCCTCCAGGATTGCCACTCTGCCCAGCCTTCCACGTATACTTTTTAAGCCCCTCCGGCATCCCCTTTTTCACTACCTCCTGAGCCTCATCCTCCTCCGTCACAAGGGGTCGATGCTCCTTCGGAGGCCTGCCTCTTTTTTTGGGCGGGTCCTCCGGCAACGGCTCCTGGGGGTCCGACGATTGTAAATCAGCAATCGGCTCACATGGAGCCCCAGGCGCGAAAAATTCCTTGAAACTATTCCAAACCCTGCACCAACCCCTACGGTTTTCGCTATCACTGGCCAAAGAATCTTTTGGATCGCTCATAAAAAATTACCCCTTGCACTCCTTATGATAATGTTATCTTAAGGAAGCAATGAACGAACCAACCACTTCACCCATTTCCAATTTGCACCCTTGTGATAAGACACTGATGAACCCAAGCCCATTCCCCGTTTTCCACAACCTGCACCATGTGCCACCCCAGATCATTGAGGCTGGTCACTCGGCAGGGTCCCACCTCCGGCTTGCCTGGAAGGTGATACCACACGGAGGAATCAACCTTGATAGAGCTAGCTGGCTCTTCCCCACCTGATTTCTGGGTTGGCTGTTGGCCTGGGGTAGGTGTCTTCACCTCGTCCAAAACATCCCCAATATCCTCAAAACCCTCCTCAAGAGGTCGAGTTGGGTTAATTTTGGGGATTTTGGGGAGGTTTGCGTGGGTCTCTCCTTCCCTCATCAAGGTTCGCCAGTTCATGAGGTCACCAGCCTTTCGTGAGTCGTGAATTGACTGTTAATGTTTGGGTGGGTCGTCCGACCTTGGAGGCTTCCGCTGGCGGGTCGTACAGGTAATGTCGTTCCTTCAAAAGGGCTAAGGCTGGGGTTAATTCTGCCATTCGCGGAATCCCTCCCTTTAACGCTTGATAGCAATCTCTGACGGTAAATGTGGCTTTTTGCATTCGCGTGATCCAACGCCATGCTTTTCTACTTCTTTCCAAAACGGGATCTTCCCCCATGAGGTCAAAGGCAGCCAGGGCATGGTTACAGAACACGGCGGCCAGTGTACGAGCCTTGTTCATGGTACTAAGGGAAATTTCCTCAGCCCATGGCTGTTTGTGGGCATGTTCAGCGCAATGGAGGAGGCCAGATATTCTTACCGCAGCCCCTGGTAACTTCCCTGCCCAATCCTTCAAATACTCAAACCGTTTTCCCTCTTGCATATCGGTTTCCACGTCAAGGGCGAATTCATTCCATTCATCATACGCTTTGGGATTCAACGTGAGGGTGTAGGGAATGGTCGAGCCATTCTCTTGGCGGGGCGGCTCAATCTCTAAAAGGGCAGACACTCCCTTATGGTATTGGGTCTCAACCGATGGAGGGATAGGAGTAGACTGTAATGTCCTATGGCCTAGCGGAGAGCGAGGAAGTAAGTAGAAAAAACGGGCCAGTAATCCCCGTCCACGAAACTCTGGTTTTTCCCTAAGCCCTCGAAGGACATCGGGCTGGGGGCTTAAGACGATTGTGAGGGCAGGGCGATTCATGAACACAGAAGGACGGCTTCCTCTATCGACTCGAACTGGCGAACCGGCATGGGCCTGGAGGAGCAAATCCAAGTTCGGGATTCCCCTGTTGTACCGGCCACCAAAAATGTCAAACAGCCCACCCTCATCAGAGAGCAGGGTCATTTTTTCGCCATGGTCTGCCATCAACTGGCCCAATTTTTCAGGGGTAATGTCCTGGGCTAAAAGCCGAGGGAGGCGGGTGATTTCAGGCAATGCCTTTTCAAGGTCGGCAATCTCCCGTTGTTTATCCCCAAAATCCCCAGAATTGGACTTTGCCGCGTGAGTCCGAAGGGTCTGAATCCGTGCCTCCATGGTCTTACGGTCGGATTCATCTTGGACGATCTTCGGTTTGAGTACCTCTGCCTGGCAGCATTCATAATCTAGAAGCGGGTGAGACATGGCCTGCATCACGGCCGTTTTTCTGTTTCCCGATTCCATGGGTGCCATCCCCCATATATTTACTGGCTCCTGATAGCCGGAATGGGGACACACGACGAAGATCTTCTGGCAGCATGTGCCTAACACAGCAAGGGCATTCATTGCAGCCAATTCGCGGGGTGTTTCAGTCGCCGCTGCCACAGCATCGACCATGTCATTCACCCATGAGGGGAAAATATTTTTAGGGAAGTCAGGCAGAATAACTTCATCTAATGAAACGGGGTCGGGAGAACTGGCCGATATTTCGGTTTCCGACGTAGATTGCTCCGCAC
>JACZVJ010000035.1 GCA_022572725.1 Nitrospinota bacterium
GTTACTCTTAACCCAGGGGCCACCCCTATATTGGAAGGCCATCCTGCTGAGATTCCTGCCCATAGATTACCGAAGTTCTCAAGCTGGGGGTGCGTGAGGGAGTGAGATTTCTTGTTCGGGTAGAGTGGCCACGCTGCCGGCTGAAAAGCCAGAGCATTGGATCAGACCTTTGTGGCCAGAGAAAGAAAGGCTGGATGAATAGGTGCAGGACTTCAGGAGAAGCACCGGCATGTCGGAACGTCAGGAGCGAATCTCGAGGCCCACCAGCGCCACATCGTCCCCAAAGATTTCCTGGCCCTGCCATATCTTGGCTTGCTGAACTACCCATTTCAAAGACTTCTCCAGCGGCTTCCCATGAACGTACTGACAGGCCGCCTCCAAGCCCACCCGATCCCAAAGTTCTCCACTCGGTGAATGGACCTCATAAAGCCCATCACTGAAGAGGTACAGGCGATCACCCGGCATAAGCGTAATCCTTTGGGTCTGATAGGATTCCTCTTCTGTCAGGGCTATCGCATCGGCATTTGATGATGGTGCAAGTTAAGGCCTAGCACCGTTGTCTGTAAGTCGATTGCTGGTTGGAGGGTGTGGGGAGGGTTCCTTTCGGAAAGCATTTTGGAATGATACGTAAAATCTCAATGTTCTATTCCACCTTTTCAGTTGATTCATTGTCTTTAGTGGACTCTGTGGTTTCAGTTGATCCGGTGTCGTCGGTGGATTCCCGGCCTTGGGTGGACTCTGTGGTTTCAGTTGATCCGGTGTCGTCGGTGGATTCCCGGCTTTGAGTGGACTCTGTGGTTTCAGTTGATCCGGTGTCGTCGGTGGATTCCCGGCTTTGAGTGGACTCTGTGGTTTCAGTTGATCCGGTGTCTTCGGTTGATTTCCGGCTTTGGGCTGAAGGATTGGCGTAACTGATCTCACCATCTTCCAATCTGAACACGACCTGCGAGAGCTCCTCGTTGATATGATACAATGCGTGCCTTATTTTAATAATAGTGTTAGGGTAGACTGTTCCACTCACACAGACGGCTGGTTCAGCCGCAGAATAATATTCAGTCTCCAATTCTGTGATTTCCTTTGTTAACCTCTCCATTTCCTCAGAATTTGTTTCCCATTCTCTTTTTATTGCCCCCAAACGTGAATCTTCACTTCCCATTGATGCATGTTGCATGATCGTGGTGACTTTTTGCCTCAGGTCATCAATGTGACTTTCCAATTCAACTATTGCTGTTTTTTTTGTGAGCCACTCCTCCTTGAGCTTTGAGTTCACCCCGACTTCTATGACGGTTGGCGCATAACTGACATTCCCAATCGTTGGAGCACTTACTTTATTGGTTGCCGTGATCAGTCCACCTGAGATCCCGCCATGACTACTCGTCACCATCACCTCATCCTGACATTCGATATGGGCATCTCGTATTTCAGACGACACATACACACTGCCATCGCTTTTTAAGACTTGATTGTGTATATACCCGCAATGGACGTCTCCACCCACCTGGATAAGCCCTTCATCACCACCTATAATTCCGGCCCGGACTACGAGAGTGCCTCCACACGATATGGTCGCGTGCTCGACGACACCCCCTACTTGGATATTGTAAGGGGTCTCTACGGTAAGGCCTGGTTTCACATCATCTCTAATGTCTACCGAGCTCGTCACGTGAAGATTGCCTGTGGAATAACCAAGGGATTCCCGAACCACATAAACTTGTTGAACCTCCACAGTCACAGTTTTTGGACTATACAATACCACGCCCTCGGTTTTCGCTTTTATGAGTGAACTATCCTCTGGATCCCTGTAAGTTCCTTCTCCTGGTACGGGTACAACATCGTGTCCATCTTTTGGTGGGAGCTCATTGCCTAACACATCTGTTCCATTGGAACCTTTTGTCGCAGGGATTTTTTTTATTAACACCGCATCTTTTTCTACACAATGAACAACACTGACTTCCTTGTAATCTAATTGGCCATTTTCCAACCTCTTGGGTTTAAGAGATTTTTCAGTGGGAAAAGAAAATTCCAGTTGAGCGTCCTCTCCAGGGATAGCAGCGGTACCTTCCGCCACCACAACACGTTCTCCCCATTTCTTTTCAGTAATCACTTCCTGAATGACATCCTGATGGACACCATATTTGACACCTGCTTGATGAATGATGGTGGAGAGATCCTGGTGAGTGAGAGAGGCCGCTTGGTCCTGGTCAGGTGCACGGACAACCAGAAAGGCTTGCATTTTGTCTCTCGTGATTTCAACGTTGACAATTTTGCTGACGATGTTGCCGAAATCTTCTTGAGGTTGATCTGCCATTCCTCCAACCTAACGGCTTAGGAGTTGGTACGGGGCGAAACCCCCATTATAAAAACTAGTGCCATTGATCGACCTTTCACACAGCTTCCAGCCCTCTAAAGGGAATAGCCGCATAACGAGCCGAACTGCCGACGAATCCCTTCGGTGGACCTGTGCCAGATCAAGCTCGATCGGGCCTTCCTTTTCATGCAACGCCAGCAAGGCTTCGCGAAATTCTGCAGTTTTAAAAATTGTCAAATCTTCCTTGGGACTGAGCACCCGGCTTCCACCTCGGGTCACCACATCCACGATACACTCCTAACCCGAACGAGCCGGAACCAAACAAGGCGAAGGAACCGTCATGCGTGAGGTGTCAGGCGACACCCCAAGCCAACATGGAAAAGGCACATGGGAACAGGACGAAAGAATCCCCGTTTCCAAAAAGTTGGATATGCCCGGAATGGCCTTCATCCCCTTGACAGACCGGGCTTTGGGAACTGCCACAAACATTTCTTTTCAGAAAAACACGGAATGGTGTCCATAAGAAATTAATTTCCCCTCAACCCGACAGCAGGACTTCAGGAGAAGCACCGGCATGTCGGAATGTCAGGAGCGAATATCGAGGCCCACCAGCGCCACATCGTCCCCAAAGATTTCCTGGCCCTGCCATATCTTGGCTTGCTGAACTACCCATTTCAAAGACTTCTCCAGCGGCTTCCCATGAACGTACTGACAGGCCGCCTCCAGGCCCACCCGATCCCACAGTTCTCCACTCGGTGAATGGACCTCATAAAGCCCATCACTGAAGAGATACAGGCGATCACCCGGCGCAAGCGTGATCCTTTGGGTCGGATAGGATTCCTCAATCCCAAATCCAATGGGCCAGGATTTGGCGCCGAGGGTCTGGGGGAGATGATCCTTCCTGGTCAAAATGGGCCCCGGGTGCCCAGCGGTCGTATACCGCAGCTCCCGAGTGGGCAGATGGAGGCACCCCACCCAAATGGTGAAATACTCCCCATCCTTCGACAAAGGATTCTCACGATTCAGCGCTCCCACGATTTCGCTGGGGTCATAGGAGGGATGCTTTTGGGTCAGGTGATCGGACCGGAACGTCATCGCCAACGACACCGCACGCAAGGCCGGCCCAATGCCATGCCCGGACATATCCAGAATGGCTAGACCCAGGTGCTCTTGCCCCAAAGGAGTGACTTGAAACAAATCCCCACCCAGCCTCAATGAGGGCAGGTATTCCCAGGCCAGTTGAATTCCCGGAACCGGCTCTCCGGCTTGGGGCAACAGCGAGCCGACAAAATCCGCAGCGGATTTCAGTTCAATATCCAACTGAGCCTGTTTTTGGGCGAGCATCTCATTGGAATTGGCTAAATCGCGTATGAGCCCGCTGCTCCGTAACCCGGCATTCACCCGCGCGGTGATTTCCTGATCCGATGCTGATTTTGGAAGAAAATCGTCTGCTCCGCGCCTCAGCCCTTCGGCGATTTGATCAGGTTGATCAAGGGCCGTCATCAAAATGACATACATGGCGCGGAGTCTGTCATCGCCCTTCACGGCTTCGCAAAACGATGGTCCGTCCATCTCCGGCATCATCCAGTCGGAGATGACCAGATCCAACTCCTCGCGTTGCATGATTTCGAGAGCCTGCCGTCCGTTCTCCGCTTCCAGGATTCGATGCCCCAGCCGCTCCAAGCGCCGGCGCGTGACCATGCGAGCGAGTTTTTCATCATCAATCAGTAAAATGGTCGCCGGGCGAGGATCTTCCTTGATCTTTTCCTGGTGCACCACTGCGGAAACTGTTTCGCTCTTTTGTTCCATACGTTCTTTCCCTATCACGGAATCCAAAAGGTTAGGAGCCTTCCCTGGAGGCTCCCAATAGAGATGAGAGGAGTTACATCAGTCCCTCCACCGATTGCTTCTCCATAGTCCACCGCTCCATCATCCGCGCCAGCTCATCCAGATTCACCGGCTTGGACACAAAGTCGTCCATCCCCGCTTCAAGGCACTTTTCCCGATCCCCTTTCATCGTATTGGCCGTCATGGCGATGATGGGAATGCGGTGAAGAGTGACAGGTGATGAGTGAAGAGTATCCGAGATCGCTTTTTCTTTCGCTTCACTTTTCACTCTTAACTCTTCATGAGTTTCCGCTTCACGCTTTACGTCTAACGCCTCACGCTTTCGAATCTCCCGTGTGGCCTCAAATCCATCCAACTCCGGCATCTGACAATCCATGAAGACCACGTCGTAGGGAAGCCGAGCCAAGGCCTCCACCGCCTCCTGCCCGTTTGCCACCACATCCACCCGGTACCCGAGCTTCTCCAACATTCGCACGGCCACTTTCTGGTTCACTATGTTATCTTCGGCCAGCAGTATCCGGACCCGGGCCCGCGCTTCATCCTCCTTGAGGGTATACTGAGTGATGATTCCCTGGCTGGGACTAGAGAAGTCCGTCTGGGCCGGTTCCGTCAACCCCAAAATCCTGGTTAGGCACTGGTAGAGGTGGTACTTTCGTATGGGCTTGGGGAGATACCCTGAAATTCCCGCCTCCTTGGCGACCTTGATGTCCCCCCGCCGGGCAAAAGAGGTCAGCATCAGGACCGGTACGCTCTCCATAGCCGGCTGGTCCTTGATCCGCCGCGCGAGCTCCATGCCATCCATTTCAGGTATGTGGTGGTCTACGATTACCACATCACAAGGCTCTCCCTGCTCCCTCCCGGCTTGCAGGATGCGCAGGGCATCGTGACCATTCGCCACGCTCACATACCGCATGCCCCACTCGCTTGCATAATGTTCAAGGAGGCGCCGGTTGGTTCCATTATCATCCACGACACAGACCCGTAACCCTTTGAGAGATTCCTTGAATGACGATGTTTCCGCGCCCGGTTCCCCTATTCCCATCCGAACGGTAAACCAAAACCGGCTTCCTTTCCCCACCTCGCTTTGGACGCCAATCGATCCCCCCATGAGCTCGGCCAATTGTTTACAGATGGCGAGTCCCAAACCAGTTCCCCCGTACTTGCGGGTCATGGAGCTGTCGGCCTGAGTGAAGGACTGGAAGAGACGGTCTTGAGCCACTGGAGAAAGCCCGATGCCGGTATCGGTTACCTCAAACCGGAGGACGACCTCCTTCGCCCTTTCTTCGATAGTTGCCACCTGAACCACCACTTCACCCTGCTCCGTAAATTTGACGGCATTTCCAACAAGATTAACGAGGATTTGGCGGAGGCGTCCCGGATCCCCCCGGACCACTGTGGGGATGGCGGCACTCACCAAAGCCACGAGCTCCAGACCTTTCTTTCCCGCTTGCTCAGCCAGGAGATCGACAGCCTCCTCCACGGCCGTGCGAAGATCAAACTCGATCACCTCCAGATCCAGCTTGCCCGCCTCGATCTTGGAGAAGTCCAAAATGTCATTGATGACGGTTAAGAGAGTCTCCCCGGCAGCTCGGACGGTCTCCGCCAATTCCCGTTGGTCAGGCGTGAGCGAGGTGTCCAGCAACAGGCCGGTCATTCCAATGACCCCGTTCATGGGAGTCCGAATTTCATGGCTCATGGTGGCGAGAAATTCGGATTTCATGCGAGCGGCTTCCAACGCATGATTGCGGGCCAGAACCAATTCCCGGTTGTTCTGTTCCAACTCCGCCCGTGCCTGTTCCAGCTTTTTTTCCGCCTGTCCCCGTACTTCAACTTCACGCCAGGCCTGCTCTTCCAGCCGTGTTGACTCCTCAATTTGGCGATAGAGATCCGTGACATCTTGAATCATCAGAAGGGCATACCATTCCTCTCCATGTCCAACTCGAACCGCTTGGGCTATGGACTGCTGTACGCGGACATAGCCGCTAGGGAGCGTGCACGGAAGAAGCTGGCCATGCAGCTGGGGGGAGAACAACGCTGGCGGTCCTCCTTCAAAGATCGGGAGAAAGCGAACGGAATATTTGGGACTCGACAGGTGAGGATAAAACTCACTAATCTTTTTTCCGACAATCCCTTCCCGCATGAGCCCGGTCCATTCCTCCAGGCAGTGGTTCCAAAAGAGAACGACCCAGTCCTTCCTAAGCAGACACGCCCCGTTTGGAATGTGGTCAAGGACGTTAAAGGCTTTCCGAACCTGCTCCAACTCCATCATGGTTTTTCCACCATAGACGGAAACAGGGTACCCAGTGCTTCCCCTAGCGTCTCGAGGGAACCAAACCCTAAGAGCAGGAAGATATGCCCGGTCACAGCAAACTCCTCAATGGTGAAGTGGGTCTCCGCCCACAGAAGAAACAGGGAGGGATCCCATTGGGAACCGTTGAGGAAGCCACGAATGGAATTTTCATCGTACTTGGGAACGGAATACGTCATCCGTTGTTCAAGGATTTGGCTCATGGACCCCATGACGCCGTTTAACACAATATTCCCAATTTCGGTGAGCGTCGCTATTTTCATCGTGTTGAGCGTAGACGCGTCTGATCCTTTCCCGGTGCAGATTGAAACCAGCTTGGCAGCGCTTTCTGTGGGAAACATCAACGCGGCGACTCCTTCAAACGATGCTTTAAAGGGGAGTTGGATCAGGGAGAGGCGCTCGTCTCCGAATCCCCCGAGTTCGTGTTGTATTTCGGAGATTTTCCCGATCTTGACGGTGGGCACGTACAGACGTATCGGCGCCTCAAGCATTTGGTTTAAGGCGCCCATGGCCCGGCCGACCCCAATATTGAGGAGTTCCTTCAGAGCGTCAATGTGCTCAGGGGTCAGTGACATGGGGCATGTTCTTCCGGGTCAAGGATCGCGTTTTTCAGCGCCGCACAGAGCCCCTCTTGTTTCACCGGTTTGGTGAGAAATTCTTTCACTCCAAGTTCGAGACAACTGGTCCGCACCCACTCCTGGATATCCGCACTCACCACAATGACGGGAAGCTGCAGGTTTCGGGTCTGAAGCGCTTCCAAAACCTGCATCCCACCCATCTCGGGCATCAGTAAATCAAGGATGAGGCAATCGATGTGCTGGGCCTCAAGCATCTCTAACGCGTCACTGCCTGAGCCGGCCGTGAGCGCTTCGTACCCTTCATCCTCCACTATGGCACTGAGGACTTTTTGTTGAAGCAAGGAATCATCGACGATGAGAACACGGTTCATGTTGCACATCCTTTCCCAGTTATTCGGCCAAGAATTTCAGGAACTCGTAGGGCGCATCTTTTTAAACACCCCCTGAGGGACGAAACATTCCTTCGTCTCTTCTCCAGGAGACTTTTCCCAAAAACGGGGAACCCTCTCCCTCTCCATTTTCTCTGGACACCTGCGTTTGGGGCACCGCAGCCAATAGATTCACGGTGTCCTGTTACTATAGGGCCCGTTTCATGTAGATCGGACAAACCCAAACCATTCTTAACAATCTGGGGGAAAAGAGAAAAAAGGGTTAATTGGGGGGTCCGCCTATCGAGTTGGCGAAGAGATGCGAGGTGGCAAGGGGAGAGAAGCCATCTTCCTCTGTTTGGCCGGGAAACCTGTACCTCCTGCCGAACATTCCCGGGATGGGACCTTCTCAACCCTTGGCGAAGGGCCCTCAGGGGGATGTGAGAACACAGCCTGACCTAGGAGCCTGCCCAAGATTAGACTGATCTACTGCGGTTGCGCCGGATTTGGCCAGATTTTCCGATCCTTTTCGTTAAATAGTCACCACTATTCGCCTCAAACGATCGAAAAATCTGACTCAAACCAGCACAACCTCGTGACGATCGCTAACCTCGGACAGGCTCCTAGGCATTGTCGATGCTGCGATGAGTGCATATCGATGAGGAAACTTTTGAAAAAATTAGTGGGAGTTGCCGGAGTAATTGCCCTTCTTGGGTGTTCCCCCTCATCGAGTGACGGTGACCCAAAAGGGTCAGACACCGGGACTTCGCAGGTCTTGTACTATTTTACCTGGTCTGACTACGTCGACCGGGATCTGGTGCAAGGGTTTGAACGACGAACGGGTGCCCGGGTCGTGGTGGATACGTTCAGCAGCAATGAAGAATTATTGGCAAAGGTACAAAGTGGGGTGTCTGGCTATGATGTCGTGGTGCCTTCTGATTTCATGGTTTCCATTATGGCCATGCAGGGGCTTTTGGCCGAACTCGAGTTGTCCGGGATTCCGAATGCGGAGTTGATCGACCCATTCCTGCAACAACTTCCCTTTGATCCTCACCATAAATTTTCCCTCCCGTATTTTTGGGGTACCGTCGGAATTGGTTATGATTCCTCCGTCATTCTTACGCCGCCGACGAGTTGGGAAATTCTGTGGGATCCTCGCTATAAAGGAAGGATTAGCATGCTCGATGACCAACGGGAGGTCATTGGCCTGGCGTTGCGTGCAATGGGATACTCCCTGAACAGCCGTGATCCTGCCTTGATTGAGCGAGCCAAGCAAAAGCTCATTCAACAAAAACCGTTGGTGAAGGTCTATACCAGTGAATCCTTTGACCAGTTGTTGGTATCGGGCGATGTGGTGCTTGCGCACGCCTGGGGTGGCCCTATTGCCCGGGCCATGCGGGAACGTCCTTCCATTCGATACGTTGTGCCAAGAGAGGGCGGGACTATTTGGACGGATTGCCTGGCCGTGCTGAACACCTCCCGTCATAAGGCCTTGGCCTTTCGCTTTATCAACTATCTTCTGGAAACTGACGTAGCGGTGGCGACCTCAAACCGGCTCCTATTTGCCTCTTCCAATCGCTTCGTGAAGGATCGGGTGGATCCTGGGGTCCGGAATAACCCAGCGGTCTACCCTCCCGACGCGGTGATTGAGCGGATGGAATGGATGGTGGACGCCGGTGAAGCCATTCGGTTTTATGACCGGGCGTGGACGGAGCTCAAAGTGCATTAAGGGCCTGTTAAAAAATAACTTGGACATCTCGCATCCCATCTTCGGGCCATCTTTGAACGCGCCTCAATCGAAAAAACCTCACCATAGCCGTGCTATGCCTCGGAATTTTCTCAATCGTTCCGTCCAAATCCGACCCAAATCTGGGCGCGATTTTGTCCAAGTTATTTTTAACAGGCCCTAATCGGGGACCCTCCCTTTGGGAAAGAAACAGATGTACAATACGTCTTAGGATCCGGGGTTCTTCCCGCAGGGATAAAACTGTGATGAGGGAGCCCAGGGAGTTGCCTTGACCCTTTTGGGTTGATACCAATAGACTGATTTACAGGACCCGTTTCTACCTTATGGAGAGATCATGATGATGAGGCCTGTGTCTTGTTGGCTTGTGGGGTGTTGGCTTGGATTCATGGGGGCTTTGGCCTATTCCGGAGTGACCCCCCTTGTTCAGGTACCGAGGCACCTGGTTCCTGTGCAAATACCCTATGCTCCTCCACCGGAACCGGAGTTTCCGGAAATCGAGAAGGCCACTCCGGGTCCCACTGAGTTAACCGAGGCGGAACTCAAACGGGCCGAAGCCCTCTTGCCACTTCTGGAGGGCAGGCAAGAGCTGTATGTCATTGGTGAATTCGTCCACCTTGGAAAACCCGTGGTCCCGATTTTGGTCAAAGCCCTTACCATGCCCAGCCCCCGGGTTCGATACAATGCCATTGAAACGCTCTCTATTATTAAAGACTCGCAAGCTGTTCCGGATTTGCTCAAATCCGCAACGAATACGGAGGAAATGACACGAGTCCGCGCGCATGCTCTCCGAGTGGCCGTCAAACTTGATCCCTCGCAGGTGCTCCCTGCGCTTCGAGCATTGGTCAAAGATCAGAGTGATACCATGAGAAGGACGGTCGCGTTTGAGGCTCGGCATGTTCGGCACAAGGAGGTTCCATCAGTTCTCATTGATTTGCTTGCGGATTCCAAGCGATATGTATCGGTGACGGCCTTAGAATCATTTTTGAAATTAACTCGCTATGCCGGCAAGCCCCATGACTGGCAGGGATCTACCCAAGAGCAACGCAAGCAATGGGCCCAGGAATGGCGTGATTGGTGGGAGGCGCGACTGAAAGAGGTGGAGCCTCGGCAAAAAAAGGAAAAATCAGATGAGCCAGTTTCCTAAGAAAGTTTTTCCCCAAGCAGCCGTGTTTCACACTGAGCCATCACTGAATCATGGAAGCCACCCTCCCAAGCTCTGATGGAATTCCAGTATTAGGAGACCCCGATGGCCATCTTACACATTGCCAAACTTGGTAACCCCGTGTTGAGAAAGCCTGCTGATCCCGTGGATCCTGAGGCAATCAAGAAGCCGGTATTTCAACAATTGATCGATGATCTGTTCGAAACCATGCTTGAAAATGAAGGGATTGGTCTTGCCGCGCCGCAAGTCTCCCGTTCCGAGCAACTGGTCGTTACGGGATGTAAAGGAGAAGGGGGGTTCCCCGAAACAGTACTGATTAACCCGAAGATTCTCTTTTACGGACCCCATCAAGTCGAAATGTGGGAAGGGTGCCTGAGCGTTGATGGTCTTCGGGGAAAAGTCACCCGCCCTTCGATGGTGCGAGTGCAAGGCCTTGATCGCCATGGGACCCTCCAGGATTTTGAGGCGACTGGGCTGTACGCAGTGTGTATTCAGCATGAGTTGGACCACCTGATTGGAAAGATTTTTCTGGATCGGATGACCGATATGTCCACCTTGACTCAACTAGAAGAGTTTGAAGCTTATTGGAAGCAGGAGGCTGCTCCTGTTATCTAGGTCCGATAGTCCGAGGACATGAGAGAAACCGCGTGAAAAAGTCCGCTCCAATTAAAAAACTAGGCAAAGCTAGGGACGCGGGGTGGTTGTAGCCTTAAGCGTAGGAGTGGACTGATTCTTAGTGACATTTCTTTTCCGTATTTTCAGTTACCTCCGTTCCCACCGCCCTCTCGTTTTCGCGACGTTTTCCTGTGCCGCGCTCGCCACAGTCTTTGATCTGGTCCCTCCCTGGCTCATCAAGATTGTGATCGATGATGTCATTCAAGCCCAACAGATGGCTCTTCTCCCTTGGGTTATAGGAGGGCTTGTCTTGGCCTATGGGCTGAAGAGCTTTTTTAACAGCCTCCGGATTCGCTTTAACAATACATTGGAACAGCGGGTCATTATCAGTCTTCGGCAGGAGGTTTTTCATGCCCTGCAACGGTTGTCGATTAGCTATTTTGAGGATCGTTCCACCGGCGAACTCATGTCGCGGGTTGTTAATGATACGGAGCAAGTCGAGAGGATTTTCATTGATGGCTTGGAAGGGATGCTCACAGCCTCTCTGACCCTTATTGGAATCACCATTATGTTGTTTGCCATCAATTGGAAGCTGGCTCTCTTGGCCCTTCTTCCTATCCCCATCTTGGTGGTCTCCGCAGTGGGGTTCTCGCGACGGGTGCATCGGTACTATCGCGACATTCGGAAGTGCGCAGCGGACCTCAATGCCTATCTCCAGGATGCCTTGTCTGGCATTCGGGAAACCATGGGGTTTAACAAGCAGGCCTTTGAACAGTCTCGTTTTGACCAAAAAAGTCGGAACTTTAGCCGCAGCAATTTGAAAGCCATGCTTCTGTGGTCCATTTACTCGCCGGGTATGATCTTTGTAGGGAGTTTGGGAACGGTATTGATTCTATGGTATGGGGCCAGGGAAGTAACCCACGGCTCCCTGACCCTTGGTGAGTTGGTAATGTTTTTGTCCTATTTAGCGCTATTTTATGTCCCGGTGAATCAAATTCACTCGGTCAACCATATGCTGCAACATGCCTTGGCTGCCAGTGAGCGAATATTCGAGGTTTTGGATACCGTTCCGGAAGTGGAAGATCGTCCTGGGCTGGTTGCCCCAGCCCAAAGGTCGGCGGGTTCGATCCACTTTAAAAATGTGGTGTTCTCCTACCGCCCGGATATCGAGGTCCTGCACGGGATTTCATTGGAAATCGCCGCTGGCGAGCGCGTGGCTTTCGTAGGGCCAAGTGGGGCAGGGAAGAGCACGCTTCTCAAGCTGTTGATGCGTTTTTATGATGTGAAGGGCGGGGAGATTGCCATTGATGGGTATGACATCCGTGACCTTCCTATATTGTTTTTGCGGGACCAAGTCGGCTTGGTGCAGCAAGAGCCTTTTCTCTTTAACGGAACCGTTCGAGAAAATATTGTCTATGGGGATTTAGGGGCCACCAGGCAGGAAATCGAGCAGGTGGCGATAGCGGCACGGGCACATGAATTTATTATGGATCTGCCTGATACCTACGATACTTGGATCGGAGAACGCGGCGTGAAATTGTCAGTCGGGCAAAAACAACGGGTGTCCATTGCCAGGGTTCTCCTTAAAAATCCGCCCATCGTGATTTTTGACGAAGCGACGTCGAACATTGACACCGAAACGGAGGTCAAGATCCGCGAAGCCTTGGCCTATTTGACCCAAGGCCGGACCACTTTGATCATTGCTCACCGTCTCTCCACCCTTCAACATGTCGATCGCATTGTGGTGCTGGACCATGGGGACATCGTCGAAGAGGGGAGTCATGAGGAGCTACGCTCCAACGGTGGGTTGTATGCCGTCCTCTATGATGCGCAGTTTCCCGTGTAGGTCCGGTGAGTCCCCGCCTCCCTTGCCATCTGGTTTTCCCAATAACAGCGGATGAATGCCATGCCCGAGGGTATGGGAAGCTTTTCCCCCTTCGCAAAAAGCCACGGGCGCTCGTCCTCTACCATAGCCTGCTGCGGAGGATGGATAAAGCCGCAGGGCTCCACTCCTTTAGAAGGTCGAGGGTTTCACTAAACAGAGTTTTCTTTGTCAAAAACGTTATTATTATTGACAGAAATCGTGCTGTATGGTAAACCTACCCCAACCTGGGTTTCATCATGGTTATCTTTTTTTAAGTGGTCGTTCCGCAGAGGGTTTTTCATCCTTCTGCGGTTTTTTTTAGGCCTAATATCGTGGCGCAAGTCTTGGCCTGCTGAGGATGTTGGTAAGGGAGGTGACAGTGAGCGAAAGAAAGACAGGGACCGTAAAGTGGTTTAATGATCGAAAAGGGTTTGGGTTTATCCGGATGGATGAGAACCAAGACGTCTTCGTCCATTATTCAGCTTTACAAGGAGAGGGGTTTAAAACGTTAAAAGAGGGTGAATCAGTTGAGTTTGATTTGGTGGAGGGGGCTAAAGGCCCACAAGCCGCGAATGTCGTAAAGGCCGAGGCGGCTCAACAGCCTTCCGGGTAATCCTGAAAAACCCATAAAAATTTTTTAGGACTGCTTTTAGGTCACAATTGAAATGGTTAGATGATAAGGGGAGATTCTAGTCTCCCCTTTTTCTTGAGTTCATCCCCAAAAGAGTAAATCGGGTGAAAACCTACCCATCTATGTTATGAACCCACTGGGTTTTACCCGCCACGGATACCCGTCCTTCGCCGTAACCTGTTCGGAAAAAGGGGACTAGCTCCGGTGGGGACTATCCGGATCAGGGACTGTCCCTCTTCTGTGCCGGACCCGGCCCCCATTTTCTGAACAGGGTGGTGAAAAAAGCCTGCGTGGGGGATGCTCGAGGGGAGCAAGGCGCGAAGAGTGGCTTGCTCCCCCTTCGAGGGGTCATAGGCCCCGTATGTTGGGCCGTCCTAGGGGCGTGAGCCCCTGGGAAAGCAGGATGTTGGGGGTTTTCAACATCCCTGCTGGGGTTTCGGATAGGCCCTGGGCAATTCCGGCACACGCCTTATCCAGCTATCATTCTGAAGAATCCAGCACTTCACGAATCATGGATTCGGGATGCTTCGTCCGGCTCATAGTCCATTGGCAGATATATTGCAGAAAGTGATCTCGTTCAAAGGCTTTTGAGGTGCTCTTGCCCAGTGAAGCCAGCTTACCGAAGCCCGTGCGAAGAATTTCAGCAACTGCGTCGCGATCAAAGAAGGTGCGTGCTGTCACGGATTGGGCAGCCCGATTGATTTCCTGAGGTTCCATGGGAGAAATTTCTGAGCATGTATTGTACAGAAGAGACGTGGGGGGGTACTCTGACTTCTCGAAGACTACCTGGTGGTTATTCCAGTGGGAGTTCACCGGGCTTTCTTCCTAAGCTCGCGATTTTTAATGGAATAGATAAATTGCCTGAAAAATAGGCAGTCTGCTCATGGAGGCTTGGTTTCAGGTTGAAGGCGTGTTATGAACAGGGTTATTCGGAAGTCATCCACAGTTTTTGTGGACAGCGGAAAAATTTGGAAATCAGGAGTTACCAAAGATGCATCCTGACAAGGGATTTATGGTCGCCTTTGGCTATTCCCTGCTTTTGCAAGGGTTTTTGAGCTCCGATCTTTCAAAATGCCCGTGAAGACTTGAATTCGTTACTTGGCCATTCGGGGCCCCAATATTGGTAGGGCAATTGGAAATTGTGAAGTGTTATCCACAGCATGCAAGCGGATTTTCTGTCTTGCGGGTCTGATTAGGAATCTGAAGAAACTGGGAAGGGTTAGTGAGGTAAAGCCAAGGGCTCAGACGTTGGTGATTAAAAAGTAAGCCCCCAGAGGATCCGTATGATCCAAATAATTGCCAGGATCAGGCCAATCGCTAGGGTGAAGGTGCCGAGAACCAAACCGATGACGAACAACCAATCCCCACCCGTTGAGCGGGGCGGTACCCCCGTGGTTGAGCGACGCAACAGCTCGGCGTTTTTAACATTGCTTTGGTACCAAATCGAAAAAAGATCCCCCAAACCTGGAATTGCTCCTACGACCGTGTTAATGACCATATTCAAAGCCATGCGGCTGATCACAATTTTCGGCACCTGTATTCGAACGGCAAGAAAGAGAAGAGTTGAGCCGATTAAATTTGCCACCACATCACCCAGGCCAGGAATAAGCCCAAGGAGTGGGTCGAGCCCAATTCGAATGGGTGTGCCAGGGATACGAATGACCGAGTCGAGAAGGCGGGCAATGAAGTCAGCAAAGGCGCAGATCTTTTCACGTTCTTCGTCCACTTCCGGAATTGGCTCGCTGGGTCTCAGCGAAGGGTTAAATCGATCCTCCACTCACACCTCCATGTCGATGGCTGGAACAGCGTTGGTTTTGAGGGGGTCAGGAGGTTCAACAAAACAAGGTTTCCCTCAATTGTCAAGAGGTTGAGCGCTGGCGATTTGGCTGCCCCTTGGTTCTGAAGGGAAAGACAACCCCTTTGGGCGTTCTCTAAATTCTTTATGATCCCTTCCACTACTCGACGCCTATCAAAATCTCGTTTTCTTTCTGGACTTCAATGCTCGAAGCGGTTGTTTTTTGAGGTGTATGCTCCTGAATTGGCTGAGAAAGCGGATGATCAGCGCCAGGCTATGCTGGATATGGGAAAAGAAATCGGCATTGCGGCCCAACGACGGTTCCCAGATGGAATAGTTGTTGAGGAAGATTACCGCCATTCACAGGCCGCTCTCGAACGCACAGCTGAGCTTTTGGGGGATCCCAAGGTCCCTGCCATTTTCGAAGGCGCCTTCCAGTTTGAGGGGACCTTTGTTCGGGTCGATATTCTTGAGCGTGTCCAGGAGGAAACCTGGCGACTGATCGAAGTGAAAGCCTCTGCGAGAGTCAAATCCGTCCATATCGATGACTTAGCCCTTCAGACCTATGTATTGCAAGGATGTGGGATTCTTTTGACGGGATCCTTTTTGATGCACATCAATCGGCACTACGTGTACCTCGGCGGGCCACTTGATTTGGAGCAGCTATTTTCGATCCAGGAAATGACGGATGCTATTGCCACTCGGTTGGCACCATTACCTGACCAGGTACATGCGTTAAGGGAGGTGCTTGGCCTTTCGGAGGCTCCGGATGTGGAACCGGGCACGCACTGCCACGTGCCCTATTCTTGTCAGTTTTGGAGTCATTGCACTCAAAAAAAGCCCGACCGCTGGATCTTTCACCTCCCAGGGAGCAAGGAGGTGTTTCGACGACTGACCAAACGGGGGGTGAATACCATCGATGACATTCCTCCCGAGTTTTCCCTCACCGGTCTTCAGCGTCGCGTGAAAGAGAATGTGGAGTGGATCTCTCCTCATCTGGCCCAAACTCTCCAATCGGTGCGGTATCCTGTCCATCATCTGGATTTTGAGACCTTCATGCCGGCTATTCCCCTGTACCCTGGTACCCGGCCCTACCAACCGTTGCCGGTTCAGTGGTCCAATCACATTGAATGGGAAGACTTGACCCTCCGGCATGACTCATACCTTTGCCGAGTTGCTAAGGATCCTCGAGAAGAGGTTGCGGTGGGTTTGTTGGAATCCTTGGGATCCGAGGGAAGCATTTGTGTCTACTCGGAGTATGAACGGTATGTGTTGAATTCACTCGCCGAGGCCGTTCCCGCCTTGGGCCGGGAGTTGCACCAAGTTGTTGGTCGGCTTTGGGATTTGCTTTCCGTGATTCAGGACTATTATTTCCATCCTGATTTTAAGGGCTCATTTTCCATTAAATCGGTTTTGCCGGCCCTGGTGCCTCTGCTGGGGTATGAGGATCTTGAAATTCAGGCTGGGGCAAGTGCTTCGGCCATCTATCATCGGATGGTGTGCTATGAAACGGATTGGGTGGAACGCGACCGATTAGCCTCAGCCCTCCAACAATACTGTGCGCGGGATACCCTGGGCATGGTTGAACTCCGGCGAGTGTTATGGGCCAAGGCCATGGGGGCTTCTGCTACTTAGGAACTGATTTTGGGACGAGTGTGGTGTTGCAGAGATGGGGAGTAAGTGAAGTGTGAGAATTTTCCTTTCCATTCTCCTACGCTGGGTACTCCGTTGACCCTTTTTCATCGCCTTGTTAGAATCCCATGGCTTGTCAGATGACTGTGCATGCCTGGTGAATGTGAACCGTCTAAAGGTACCCGCCCTCGCCTAGAGCATGCTTTCCTAACCTTTGGCTCGATCGCCTCACACCATGTTTCGGGTTCTTGTGCTACATGGTCCGAATCTTAACCTGCTTGGTACTCGTGAAGAGAGTATTTATGGGACCCAAACTTTGGGTGAGATAAATGCGACCATTGAAAAAATTGCCTTAGAGGAAGGAGCTCGAGTTGAAGCCAAGCAGTCGAATTCAGAAGGAGATCTCGTAACCTGGATTCAAGAAGCTCACGGGTGCTTTGATGCCATTGTGATTAACCCCGCGGCATACACCCATACAAGCATTGCGATTCGGGATGCCCTCCTGGCCACAGGGCTTCCTACTGTTGAAGTTCACCTTTCCAATATTTATCGGCGTGAGGGATTTCGGCGGCGGTCCTTTATTGCAGGAGTCGCCCTGGGCCAGATTTCCGGGTTTGGGGTTCAGAGTTATGTGTTGGCCGTAAAGGCTGTTGTGGCGCATTTAACCAATACCGAGGCAAGATCTCGGTGAAATCTGTTTTTTTTATAGCGGGAGGAACGATCGGCCTGTGATTTCAACTTCTGAATTTCGTAATGGCACTCGTCTGGAACTTGATGGGGTCCCCTACTACATCGTAGGATTTCAGCATGTGAAGCCCGGGAAGGGAGGGGCGTTTGTTCGGACCAAATTGAAAAATTTAAAAACAGGGGGTGTCCTGGACCGGACGTTTCGGTCAGGTGAAAAATTCGAGGAGCCAAATGTAGAAGAGTGTGAAATGCAATTTCTCTTTTCAAGTGGCGACTCGTACACCTTTATGGATACCTCCACGTACGATCAGTTTGCGTACGAAAAACGTAGCCTTGGGGAAAATACGGATTTGCTCAAGGAAGAGACGATTGTCAAAATTTTATTGTACCGGGGGGAACCGATCTCAGTGGAGTTGCCCATTTTTATGGAGCTTAAGATTGCTGAAACGGACCCCGGGGTTCGAGGGGACACGGCTTCCGGGGGAACGAAGCCTGCTGTTTTGGAAACGGGTGCTACCCTTAAGGTCCCCCTCTACTTGGAAGCAGGGGAAGTGATCCGTGTGGATACACGAACCAGGGTGTATGTCGAGCGTGTAAGATAGCATCGCCGCCCAAAGGGTCTCCCAGCATCCCGATTCGTTACTGAGAAGGAATTTCCCTTCCAGGGGAGTAAGGGCTGGCAGGGGCAAGATTCCAGGCCCGGGGGTTTTGACTTTGCAAGGCCTATGTCCGACTTTTTCTTTCCTTGTACTCGTGTTTTCCCTCACTCGGCCGGCATGGAGATTCTGGTTCTAGATGAAAAGTGATCAGCGAAAGGAGATCGAAGAATTGGTGCAGATTCTGACGGAGCAGAATCTGACTGAAATTGAAGTTCAACGAAAAGATCTCCGAATCCGGGTCAGGCGGGAATCTCCGGTGACTCCTACCCCTTCAAGCCCTTCAGCAAGCGGCTCGCCAAAACATGGAATCCTTCCCCAGGTGATGGTTGGTGCGGTCGATGCTGAACCATCCAGATACTTAACCGTCACCTCCCCGATTGTTGGGACTTTTTATCGATCTCCTTCCCCAGACGCTGGTCCTTACGTCGAGGAGGGGGATCTCGTCAAAAAAGGACAAGTCCTTTGTTTGGTTGAGGCCATGAAATTGATGAATGAGATTGAGTCCGAGGCCCATGGACGCATCGTGAAGATTTTGGTGGAGAGTGCGACTCCCGTCGAATATGGGCAACCGTTGTTTCTCATCGATCCGCTCCCCGGGTCCTAACAGGATTCTGGAAAAATCTTCGAGAGTTGCTCTGGGTTGCCCCGTCTCAAAAACAGATGTCTCCGGTTCCGCGACAGTGGCCCCGCTTTCAGCCGAGGTCGTGGGTGGTCTTTTTCAAGATAAGGGCGGTGGGTAGAGCAAGACCCCTTCGCCTCGCCCCTGGTTCTGCAATTGTGAGGTGGGACTAAGGTTCCACCATTTTTCTCAATGGTGCACCTCCCACTTGAGGTGAGGTCATGTTTAAGAAAATCCTCGTTGCCAATCGTGGTGAAATCGCCCTGCGGATTATTCGTGCGTGCAGGGAAATGGAAATTAAGACCGTGGCTGTGTATTCGGAGGTGGATAGCTGGTCTCTCCACCTGCGATATGCCGATGAACAGATATGTATTGGTCCTGCTGACAGCTCTCTTTCGTATCGGAATATTCCAAATGTTCTGAGTGCGGCCGAAATAACGGGAGCCGATGCCATTCATCCCGGCTATGGGTTTTTGGCTGAAAACGCCCATTTTGCCGAAGTGTGTGAGTCCATCGGGATCACCTTTATTGGGCCGAGGTCAGAGCATATTGCCCTGTTGGGTGACAAGTCAAAAGCCCGTGAAACCATGGTTCGCTGTGGAATACCTGTTCTTCCAGGAAGCAAAGGAGAAATTCACAGTGCCGGCGAAGCGGAGGCTGTAGCCCGGAAGGTGGGGTACCCGGTGATCGTGAAGGCTTCTGCTGGTGGAGGGGGGAGAGGAATGCGGGTGGTGGGGAAAGAAGAGGATCTAGGCCGGGCGGTTCAGGCGGCTCAAACCGAGGCGAAGGCTTCCTTTGGTCACGACGGGGTGTATCTCGAGCGGTATTTTCCGGATCCTCGCCATATTGAGATCCAGGTGCTTGCTGACGACCATGGAAACGTTGTGCATCTTGGCGAACGGGATTGTTCGGTCCAGCGTCGATACCAGAAGTTAGTGGAAGAGTCCCCCTCCCCAGCGGTTGATGAATCGTTGCGCCAGGAAATGGGGAAGGTTGCCGTCAAAGCGGTTAAATCAGTCAACTACCGGAACGCTGGGACCGTAGAATTTTTACTGGATCACGACAGGAAGTTTTACTTTCTGGAGGTGAACACCAGAATTCAGGTCGAACATCCGGTTACAGAAATGGTCACGGGTATCGATTTGATCAAGGAGCAAATCCGCATTGCCGCCGGGCTTCCCTTGGCTTTTCGCCAACGCGATATTCGTCTCATAGGACACAGTATTGAATGCCGTATCAATGCGGAATGTCCAGAGAAATTTACTCCCAGCCCAGGATCCGTGACTCGGTATCATCCACCGGGAGGGCCGGGAATTCGGGTTGATTCAGCCATGGATTCTGCCGGGCAGGTCCATCCGAATTACGACTCGATGATTGCCAAGCTGATCAGCCATGGCCGTGATCGTGATGAGGCCCTGGCCCGCATTCGCCGTGCCCTGGATGAGTTCATTATCGAAGGCGTGAAAACTTCCCTTCCCCTTCAGCGACTGATCGTCGCGGACCCCGATTTTCAAAAAGGTAGGATATCCACGGGGTTTCTCGACCGTCTGTTTGCCAATCGCTCTACCTGAGCGAGGCTTTTCCTTTCAGCGACGTGGTGCGAAAATCTCTTCAAGGTGTGTATCTGATTTTAGACAATCGATGGGCCCAGAAGTGTTCATTAGTTGATGTCCTCAAGCTTGCGGCTGGGAGTGGCCTTAAACTGTTTCAATATCGAAACAAGACCTCTCCTATGAGCGATGTTTATCGAGAGGCCTATCGACTTCGGGAAGCTGCCGCAGAGGCCGAGGTACTTTTCATCGTGAATGATCGGTGCGATGTGGCCTTAGCTGTGGAGGCAGATGGGGTTCATTTGGGTCAGAAGGATCTTCCCCTTAGCCTGGCAAGGCGAATTATGGGACCTCGAGCCATTATTGGTATTTCCACGCACCGGGCTGAGGAGGTAGTCAAAGCAGCCGAAGAAGGTGCTGACTATATTGGGTTCGGTCCCATTTACCCAACCGGGACTAAAATCGATCATGAAAACCCGGTTGGCCTAGACGGAATTAAGGAAATTCGCTCCATGACTTCCCTTCCGGTATTTGCCATTGGGGGGATCACACCTGAAACTATGGGGCCGTGTTTGGCTGCAGGGGCCAATGGAGTGGCTGTGGCTTCAGCAATTCTGGATTCTTCTGACATCGAAAGAGCTGTTTGCGGTTTTACTGCGCGTCTTTCCTCAACATCATCACAAGCTCTTTGACTGAAGGGTCGCTAACCAGCGTGGTCAGTCCCCTCGCCCAATTGTTGTGTAATTCCTCCTCATAGCGCACAGGACCAATCACCGGCACCCCGCTTAATTCGCGAAGAAGTTGCATGGTGGAATCTGTTTGTCCACGTTCTTTCTCTGAAGCCCTGGACTTCTGGGTTTCGTTCACCACAACCGCCAGAACCTTAAGCCGGTACTCTTTCAACGCGGCGAGGGTCAGAAGAGTGTGATTGACCGACCCAAGTGTCGCTCTCCCCACAACCAGGCATGGAAGCTTGAGTTGGGCCATCATAGCCCGCACATCCTGTTTGTCTGACAAGGGAACCATCACGCCCCCGACTCCTTCCACAAGCAAGTAAGCATAGCGGGTAGCCATGACCTGAAAGGCTGCGGTTATGCGGGCCAAATCGATGGGTGTTCCTGCCCATTGAGCTGCGGCCAGCGGAGCCAAGGAGGATTCAAACCTATATGGAGAAATGAAATCCAGCGATTCGTGAGGGATGAGCAAGTCTCGTAATCGTTCCCCATCGGAGGTGTGTTGTGGGTTGTCACATGCTGTTCCGGTTTCAATCGGCTTCATCACCCCGACCCGAAGGCCAAAGTCTTTTAAAGCCAACCCGACGACCCCGGTCACCACGGTTTTCCCTACGCCCGTGTCCGTTCCAGTGATAAAGCATCCTTTGGGCGGTTGGCCTGAGTTTGGAACAGTGGGATGAGTCATGTTGGACTGAGGAATTACCAGATGCGGCTGTCCAGATTAAAGATTTGTCCTGTCACATCCCTGAGGCGAGCAATCTGATAGACCGAATTGGCAACCTCTTTTAGGTCTGAGGTGCGACCCAAAATATGATTGCCCAAGTTGGAGGTGTTGGGAAAAGACTCTCCTGAAAGGGTTGACTGGTGCCAGCCGGGAAAGATGGCGTTCACTCTGATATTACCAGGCCCCCATTCTCTTGCAGCTGTTTTGACCAATCCAAGGAGGCCGGCTTTTGAGGCAGCATAGGCAGTCTGGCCCGTGGTGCCTTGCATGCTGGCAAGCGACCCAATGACGATGATCGATCCCTCACCCTGGCTGAGCAGTATTGGCCCACAAGCCTTCAGGCAGAAGAAAACCCCCGTGAGGTTGGTGTGGATGATCTCTTCCCAAATCTCCGGAGACAGCCGAACCGCCAACGTATTGACGATCTTTCCCGCTGCACACACCAACACGTCCAGACGATCCCACTCTTGCTTCAGCGTCTGAACCATGTGGTGGACTTGTTGAAAATCTCGTACGTCGGCTTGGAAGGCCTTGGCTTCTCCTCCCAGCTCCTGAGCTAATCTTATAGTTTCTTCAGTTTCGGACCGACGAGTCCGGTAGTGGACGCCCACCCGCCACCGTTCCTCAGCGAATCTAAGGGAAATCGCTCGGCCAATCACCCCAGACCCACCGATGACCAGGACAGTAGGAGTAACAGGAAGAGGTGAGGAAGGGTCACGGCCTGAATTGGAATCTTGAGAAGAAGGGGGAGGCATTGGCATCTCGTATCTTGGCGATTATCCCGAACGGTCCCTTGCAAGGCAATCGGTTTAGCCGCCTATTTTCCCTGGAGGGTTGTGCCCTTGCTGGTACATGGAGGGTATGATACGTTGAGGATCTTCAAAAATCACAGGGGTAGGAGCTTGACGATACCCTATGTGATTTCTCAATAAAAAACCATGACATTCGTGGTTGGGGTTCCGTTGTACTGCGGGCCTTGGTGAACAATTCGGACCGGAGGAGGTATGTTTGTGGGGAGAAGATTGATTGATCAGCCAGGTTCCTGGTTGAGCACGATGATGGTGATAACAGTCGCGGTCCTTGCACAGCCCAATTCTTTTGTATTGGCAGAGAGTTCATCACAGACCATTGTTGAGGCCGAAGAATACTTTCCTGATCAACCCGGCCATCGATGGAAGTATCGAGGGAGAGTCACTGAGGGGGTTGTTGAGCAAATTGCCGATATCACGTTTGTCAATACCTCGACAGTGATGGGCGAAGAAGTGGTTGACGGAGTGACCCTCACGGTTTTTCGTGATACGAATCCAGGAAACCAAGGCGCATCAGACAGTTATTACCTTCGTGATGCGGCAGGTATTCGGTATTATGGATCGAAGCCTGGAACGGAGCTTGAACGGCAGCTCATCCCGTATCAAATTATTCGATTTCCCATTCAAATTCCCAGTTCTTTTCAACAACTTGCCCGGAAGAATCTTGATCTTGGTATTGATTTGGATCGCGACGGTAAAAGCGAGCGGGTGGATGTCCAGGCCTGGGTGACGATCAAGGGTCAGGAACCCATTTCGGTCCCCTTTGCAACATATCCCGAAGCGGTGCGCATGGAGGCCCGGATGAGTATGCTGGTACACCTTTCTCGCAGTGGGAAGACTGTAAGGGCGTCTGACACCATGATCGCGTGGTTTGCCAAAGGGGTAGGGCTGGTGAAATATATTGAGCGACAAACAGTGCCAATGCTTGGAACTGGCAAAGATCGGGTTATTGAAATCACAGAAGAATTAGAAGAAGCTGAGGTCGGAGGCGAAATAGCCTCATTCGGAAGGAGCAAATCCCCGGCGAAGGGTGTTCTCACTCACCACGCGTTGGACCATGAACTGTTGCAGATAGCCTTCCCCTCCCGCCTTGGTGCCCACCCCTGATAAGCGATGCCCGCCGAATGGCTGCCGACCGACCAATGAACCAGTAATGGGGCGGTTGATGTAAAGATTTCCCACCTCAAAGGTCTCCCGAGCCCGTTGGATGTTAGCAGGGCTCCGGGAATAGATCCCTCCGGTTAAGGCAAAATCCGATTGCATCGCCATTTGCAGGGCTTCGTCAAAGGTCGAGCATCGGAGGACGGCGAGAACAGGCCCGAAAATTTCTTCTTGAGCGAGCCGATGATAGGGTTTGATATCCCTCACAATCACGGGACCCTGAAACCACCCCTCCCTGTCAATTTTCCTATCGAGCACAAGCGTGCCTTCTCGTTGGCCAATGTCCACGTATTGCCGGACTTTGTCTAAAGCCCGTTCATCGATCATGGGTCCCATGTGATGGGTTGGATCTTCAGGTGGCCCGACGTGAAGACTGCGGGCCGCTTGATCCAGCCGCTGGATGAATTCTTCATAGACGGGTTCCAAGACAATTGCCCGAGAGCAGGCGGAACATTTCTGCCCCTGATACCCCGTAAACGAATAGAGGATTCCGGTAACCGCCTCATCGAGATCAGCAGTCTCATCCACGATGATGGCGTTTTTGCCACCCATCTCGGCGATGGCGTGCTTCACATGATGTTGTCCGGGTTGCACTTTGGCGGCTTGCTCAATAATCTGAAGACCTGCTTCTTTCGATCCAGTGAAAGCAATAATGTGGACTTGTGGATGGGCCACAAGCGCTTTACCGACATCCGGACCGCCAGGCAGAAGGTGAAGGACCCCGTCGGGTATACCGGCCTCCTTCAACAAGGTAAACAATTGGTACCCCATCATCGTGGACCGCTCCGAGGGTTTAAACAAAACGACATTTCCCGTGACCAGAGCGGCGGACACCATTCCCGTTGGGATAGCCAGGGAAAAATTCCACGGCGAGATGACCACCGTGAGCCCTCGTGGGGTCCAAACAAGATGGTTAAGTTCGCCCGGCTCCTGCCCTAAGCGTTGGGGTCGGCCCAAACGGCGCATGTCACGCGCATAAAACTCCAGGAAGTCGATCGCTTCGGCGACGTCGCCATCAGCCTCCCGCCAAGGTTTGCCGGTTTCAAAAATCTCCCAGGCAGCGAGCTCAAATCGTCGATCTCGCATGAGCTCCGCGACGCGGCACAGATAATCAGCGCGAGTGGAGAAGGAAGTCTGTCGCCATGCTTGGAAAGAGGACTGGGCTGCTTGAATGACCGATTCTAGATCTGCGGGTAGGAAGCTGGGAATCTTCGCCACGACTTCATGAGGTCGACTTGGGTTGGTTGACACAAGTTCCTCTTTGAGAGAACCCACGCCAGATGGGACTGAGAAGGAATGGGTTCCGCCAAGTTGCGAGTTGACTCGTTGGATCGCTTCATTCATCGCGTGGCGTGCTGCTTCTTGTGAAAAATCCGTGTGGGGCTCGTTTTTAAAATGGGCTGGGGAGTCAGTATGAACGGTGCCGGTTGGGCGAGCAGAGGCGAATGCAGGGCCAAGATGTACGTGGGGAGGGGCCAGCAGAACGTCGATGGGGGTAGCCTGATCGCGTTGCTTGGAAATGAAGGATTCGTTCGACGTGTTTTCCAGCAACCGTCTCACCAAATAGGCCATTCCGGGAAGGAGTTCCCCCACAGGGGTGTAGACCCGGACCCGCCTGCCGTATTTCACCACGGCACTCTGCAAGGCATCGGCCATCCCGTATAGGGATTGATACTCATAGCTATGAGGAGCAAGTTCTTTCGATTGAGCCACCGCCTCAGCGTGAGCAAGGCTACGAAGATTGTGGGTGCCAAAGGCTGGTCTGAACAGGGTAGGGCGGTCCAACAGTTGTCGCGTGAGGTATTCGTAGTTCGCATCGGTTTCAGCTTTCTGTTGTAAGACGGGAACAGGCCAGCCACGCTGTTCGTTTTGAACGTTTTCTGCATCCCAATAGGCGCCCTTGACCAAGCGAATGGTAATCGGGGTCCCCCGTTGCTGTACCCAATCCACGAGGCGGTCGAGCGTCAGGTCGGCATCTTTTAAGTACGTTTGGAGAGCAATGCCGGCGTAGGGGTAGGCACGATAAGGACCCTCAGAGAACATGCGCATGAAAATTTCGTGGGTCAGATCTTTGAGCTCAAACTGCTCCATGTCGAACGTGAGCTCAGCGGGAAGCTGGAGAGCAAGATCCAGAATGGGCCGGAGCCGTGAGGCCACACCATGGAAACTCCCGTCTGGGTCCGCAGGGTCAAGTTGAGAGTACAAGGCGGAAATTTTAATAGAGAGATAGGTGCGAGGAAGCGGACTCAGGTGATCGTGTTCTAAAAGGGGCCGAACCGGCCACCCTTGGGCATGCTCATGATAGACCCGAAGGGCTTCTAAGCATCTGTCCCGATAGAGGTCCGCCTCAGTTTCGCTGACGGTCGCTTCCCCTAACAAATCAACAGAAGCACCGCGACCAGTTTTCCAAAGTCTGGCTAACACCGGCATGGCGTCTTGGATGGAATCTCCGGCCATAAAGGTATGAGCCATCCGAAGGAATTGGCGTCGCAGAACGAGGGCGCCGACGTGCGAGCCGATCCAGGAGGCAGGGAGTTTCTGAAGCGACCATTTCAGCGGCTTGGGAAGAATGGGGGTGCTGCCAAAATATTCCGCCAGAAGCCGGGTAAACTGGGCGTCGGTCCGAAGCGTGGGGAGGACATCGACAAAGCGAAACAACTGAACCTTAAAGTCCTCATCCCGCATGCCCCAGTCCAGGAGCAGGTCATTCCACCAACGTTGATTGAAAATATGCGGGGTGCTGGTTTTGGAGTGATCAGCCAGCGTTCGCCCGATGCGTTGGATGGAAGGTTCCAGCAGCTCTTCAGCGATCATGTCCACCTTCTCTAGTCTATTTTACTCCGATGATCATATTAAGGACATTCTCTTTTGCCGGGATTTTGTTCCGGCAGACGAGGTCCTTATATAGTGTTTTAACTTTCAACTAGTACCTCCCTTTTCCCTCGCCCCTTTGGGGAGAGGGTTGGGGTGAGGGGTAATCTCGTCAGAAAGGTAAAACACTTTAGTTTCGGCAAAAGGACCCAAAACCACTGGCGCTGCGGTACGGCCCTTCGGCCCCGCTGCTTAGACACTGGAGAAATATAATACCTTCTCGGTTAAAACAAAGTGAGAGTACAGACCT
>JACZVJ010000127.1 GCA_022572725.1 Nitrospinota bacterium
CTGTTTGCTTTATATTTTTCAGAAACCAGGTTAAAAATATTTGAACGGGTAAAACCTTAGGTGCCTGTAAGAAACTAAAAACGTCCCATGAGTCCAAGGCATTCGCAAAACCTAAGAGTATTTTTTTCTTGCTTTCTTTTCTTTGCCTTTTTGTTTTGTGTGGTAGCGGGCTTGCACTGCCCAACGCCCTCCTCGGCTGCCGCAAGCCACCTTCCTCAACCGGCCTCTCACCAGTCTCCTTCTGGGCACGGCGGAGAGTGTCCTGAACAACTCAATAGCCCCGCTGAACAGTTTAATGAGTTGACCTCGTCTGCGCTTCCGGCCACAGATTTCACCGGCCTAGTGGAATTTCTCAGCCCACGCTACGCAGGGTTCCATATCACTCCCATCTCTTCTTACCCCTTACGTTTCCTGCTTTTCTCTGTCTTTCTGAACTGAGTTCCCCTAAAATATTTGCCTCGTAAAAGTCGGAGAACACAGGTGTTTCCACATTCGGGTTATTGAATCCCTTGCGTGAGGGGGCATGATGAAACGATTTCGGCTCCAACATTTATCCGTGCAGATCTTACTCATAGGCATGCTGCTGTTCATGTTTTCCGCGCTGCCAGTCCCGGCCACTGAGCCTTCCCTGGATCTTCAAACTCTCATTGAAGAAGCCTCTCAGCGGAACCCGGAAATTCAAGCGGCCAAACAGCGGTGGGAGGCGGCGAAAGCGCGTATTCCGCAAGTCCAATCTTTGCCTGATCCGGTCATAGGGTTTGCCTACCGCGGGTCCGACATCATGAGAGAAGGTCGCTTCCAGGTCCAACAACAATTTCCATTCCCCGGAAAGCTAGGTCTGAAAGGAGAGGTAGCGGCAAAAGGCGCCGACCAAGCCAGCCAATACTACAAGGCTGTCCAGCTTCGCGTGATGGCCCAGTTGAAGACCGCCTACTACACCCTTCACTTCATTCATGAATCCATTGAGGTGGTGAACAAAAATCTGGTGATCCTCAACGAGCTGGAGAAGACCGCAGAAGTGCGATACAAAGTCGGGAAAGGCATTCAGCAAGATGTCTTTCGGGCGCAAGTAGAGCTTTCGAGAGAAATGGAGCGATTAACCAGCCTGGAGCAGGAACAACACAGTATTCGCGCTGAGCTCAATCGGATCCTGTTCCGCCCCCCAACCGCCTCGCTCGGAATACCGGAGGAACCTACCCTCACGCCATTAACCTACACCCTTGAAGAACTGATCACCTTGGTCAAGCAGCGTGCTCCGCTTCTCCAAGTACAAGCCCATGGCATTGAGCGAAGCCAATCGGCCGTCGCTTTGGCCCAACGGGAATATTACCCGGATTTCATTGTCAGCCTCGGAGCAATACAGTCATTCCGATCAGATGAGCTGCAAGATGCCTTTGGAATGCTCGGGATCAAAGTCCCCCTCTACTATGCGACCAAACAGACTTATGGAGAAAAAGAAGCACTGGCCAAATTGGAAGGAGCTCGGAAGGACTATGATACGGTGTTGCAAGCTTCCTTGTTTCGGGTGAAGGATAATTTTGTTCGGGCCCAGCGGGCGGAACGGCTGGTGAAACTGATCGGTCAAGCCATCATCCCCCAGGCTTCCCTGGCTCTTGAGTCAGCGATGGCGGGGTATGGTGTGGGAAAAGTGGATTTCCTGACCATGCTCGACAACGTGCTCAGACTGCAGCAAGACGAGCTGGACCTGCATCGGCAAAAAACCGACCACGAAATTGCCGTGGCCCGGATTGAAGAAGTCATCGGTCAGCCACTGCAAGGACAAACTTATTTTGAGGACTGACAACACATGAAACCGTCACCCCCCAGACTAAAAAATGGGAGAAGGCAAGCCTTACTTGGGCTTTTGGGTTGGATTGGCCTCTTGGTTGTCGTTGTGGCTGTTGGAGTTGGACTCTACTGGTGGCGTGGCGAGAAGCCATTCACCCCAACGGCCTCAATGGAAAGAGAAGTAAAAGACAGCACACCTCCAACAGCCCCCACTCCCAGCGCCCCTCAAGTGCCTTTTCATGCCGAAGGGGTAATGGTGAGTCCCCAAAAACAGCAACTGATTGGGGTAAAAACCGAACCAGCAAAAGTTCGAAAGCTTACTCACACCATTCGGACTGTCGGTCGGGTGGAAGTTGATGAAAGACGGCTGATTCATATGCACACGAAGTTCGAAGGGTGGGTGCAGGAGCTGTACGTCAAATTTACCGGAGAGAAGGTACGGAAAGACCAAAAATTGTTTGAGATTTATAGTCCGGAACTCGTCTCAACCCAGGAAGAATATTTGTTGGCTTTGAAGGCGGTTCGGTCACTCGGGGACAGCGAATTTCC
The DNA here is from genome assembly GCA_022572725.1 of Nitrospinota bacterium. Taxonomy (GTDB): domain Bacteria; phylum Nitrospirota; class Nitrospiria; order Nitrospirales; family UBA8639; genus JACZVJ01. Next base: position 2,338 of record JACZVJ010000127.1, read on the forward strand.
CGGGGTGGCACAAAACGCTCGTTCCCTCCTGGAAGTCACCCGTCAACGGTTTTCACTCTGGGATATTACGCCCGACCACATCCAAGACTTGGAAAAAACAGGAAAGGTTTTACGCACGCTCCCCTTACATGCCCCAAGCTCAGGGTATGTTCTTCATATGGCGGTGCGGGAAGGCATGTACGTGACGCCGGCCATGGAACTGTACACGTTAGGTGATCTATCAACGGTGTGGGTCTTAGCGGATGTGTACGAGTACGAAATTCCTCTAGTCCAACTTGGCCAAGAAGCAAAAATCACGCTTTCGTATTTCCCAGGCCAGGATTTTAAGGGGAAAGTCACCTACATCCAACCCGTGCTGGAATCAAAAACGCGAACTGTCAAAGTCCGATTCGAGTTACCGAATCCTAAATGGAGGCTCAAACCAGGCATGTTCGCCAATGTGGTCCTACAGATTCCCCGTGGTGAGCGGTTAGTAGTTCCTAGTACAGCCGTCCTTGATTCCGGGACAGAACAACACGTGTTTATCGATCGAGGCCAAGGAATGTTTGAACCGCGGAAAGTCAAGGTCGGCCTCCGCACCAGGGATACCTATGAAATCCTGGAGGGTATTACATCTGGGGAAATGGTCGTCACAAGAGGGAATTTCATGGTGGATTCAGAAAGCAACCTGAAGGCGGCCATGGAAATGATGATGCCCGGAATGGATATGGGATCCAAAGAAGAAGGTGGATCAGCAGACTCCATGCAAGGAATGTCCCATTAAACGTGTACAAGAGGTTGGCGACTCGTGATTGAAAAAATCATTGAAGGCAGTGCCAAAAACAAATTTCTGGTACTCCTCCTTGTGGGCATACTCGTTGCCTGGGGCATGTGGGCCTTGAACAACACTCCTCTGGATGCCATTCCTGATCTCTCTGACGTCCAAGTCATCATTTTTACCGAATGGCCGGGACGCGCTCCTCAATTAGTGGAAGATCAAATCACCTATCCAATTGTGACCACAATGTTAGGAGCACCAAAGGTCAAAGTCGTCCGTGGGTACTCCTTTTTTGGTCTGTCGTTCATTTACGTCATTTTCCAGGATGGCACCGACATGTATTGGGCGAGAAGCCGAATCCTGGAATACCTCAACGAGGCGTTGCAGTTCCTGCCAGACGGCGTCATTCCCACCCTGGGGCCTGATGCGACCGGAGTGGGCTGGGGCTTTGAATACGCCGTTATCGATCCCACTGGCCAATTAGATTTGGCTGAGCTACGAACGTTGCAGGATTGGTATATTCGATATTGGCTCAAAGCCGTGCCGGGAGTGTCTGATGTGGCCAGCATTGGCGGGTATGTGAAGCAATACCAGGTGAATGTCGACCCCAACGCCATTCTTGCCTATAACCTCCCTCTCGATGCCATCATTCACGCGATCCGAATGAGTAACAACGATGTCGGGGGCCGTGTTGTGGAATTTACTGGCCGTGAATACATGGTGTGGGGCCGTGGGTACGTGGAGTCCTTATCTGATCTCGAGCACATTGCGGTAGGAACTGACGCGAGAGGCACTCCTATATTGTTGAAAGACATTGCCCGGATAGAACTGGGGCCGGATCTCAGACGGGGATTGGTTGAATTGAATGGGACGGGAGAAGTCGTTGGTGGAATAGTCATTATTCGGTTTGGGGAAAGCACCCTGGAAGTGATTCAACGGGTGAAAAAGAAGATTGAAGAAATTCTCCCGGCCTTACCGGAAGGCGTCCAAATTGTTCCGACCTATGACCGTTCTTCGTTGATCCACCGCTCCATAGACACCTTAAAAGAAACCTTGTTGGAAATTAGTTTCATTGTCAGCCTGATTATCATTATTTTCTTATTTCATGTTCGCAGTGCTTTGGTAGCCATTCTCACCCTCCCTCTGGCCATCCTCATGGCCATCACAGCCATGTATTACGTGGGAGTCAGCTCTAACATCATGTCCTTAGGAGGGATTGCCATCGCCATTGGCGTCATGGTGGATGGTGCGATCGTCATGGTGGAAAACGCCCATAAACGGTTAGCTCGGGAGGGAGATACCATTGACCGAACGGACCTGATTATCAAGGCTGCCCAAGAGGTGGGGAAGCCCCTGTTCTTTTCGCTTCTGATCATCACCGTTTCTTTCCTTCCGGTATTTACATTGGAAGCCCAAGAAGGACGCTTGTTCCGTCCCTTGGCCATGACGTGGACCTTTGCGATGGGCTTTTCAGCTTTGCTGTGTATTACGCTGGTCCCGTTGCTGATGGTGTTTCTTGTTAGAGGAAAAATCCGTGATGAAGAAAAAAATCCACTGGCCAAACTCCTCATTGCGGTCTATAAACCCTTGGCTCAAATATTTTTCCGCTTCCGACTCGTCACGATTGGCTTAGCCATCCTAGCACTCCTTGCCACCCTACCGTTGTTTACAAAATTAGGATCAGAATTCATGCCTCCCTTATATGAAGGGACGCTCATGTACATGCCCGTGACCTTACCCGGTGCCTCAATTACCGAGATGCAACGAGTCCTCCAAGTCACGGACCGAATCATCAAGCAATTTCCTGAAGTGGAAAGTGTGTTTGGCAAAGCGGGTCGGGCTCGTACGGCTACTGACCCTGCTCCCTTAACGATGATTGAAACCATTATCAATCTGAAACCCGAAGACCAGTGGCGGCCAGGCATGACCCCCGCTCGTTTGGAAAATGAACTGGACCGTGCTCTACAGGTTCCCGGGTTAGCTAACTCCTGGACCATGCCCATTAAAGGCCGCTTAGATATGCTGACCACCGGAATCCGAACGCCACTGGGTATCAAGATTTACGGGTCGGATTTGGCAGAAATTCAGAAGGTTGGGAGTCAGTTGGAAAATGCCCTTCGTGATGTGCCGGGGACGAGAAATATTTTCGCCGAGCGGACCGCTGGTGGCTACTATGTGTACTTTAAAGTCAAGCGGGAAGAAATCGCCCGGTATGGCCTCATGATCAGAGATGTCCAACGAGTCATCGAATCGGCCATTGGCGGAATGAACATCTCGCTCACGATTGAAGGACGGGAACGTTTCCCGATCAACGTTCGCTATTCCAGAGATTTCCGCAATTCGCTGGAAGATCTTCAGCGGGTTCTTGTGTCCACGCCAACAGGACAACAAATTCCAATCACGCAACTGGCCGACATTAGTTTGGTGTCAGGCCCCACCGTGGTCAAAAGTGAGGCCTCCCAGATGGTGGGCTATGTGTACATCGATGTGGCAGGACGGGACTTAGGAAGTTATGTCGAAGAGGCCAAACAAATTGTCGCTGACAACGTTGAGATGCCCAAAGGGTACACGCTCACCTGGAGTGGTCAATATGAATACATGCAACGAGCCAAAGCCCGCCTCACGATCATGATTCCACTGACGCTTCTGATCGTGTTTGTCCTTCTGTATCTCAATTTTAAATCGGTCGTGAGAACTTTGATTGTACTACTATCAGTGCCCTTCGCCGCAGTTGGAGCTATATGGGCGGTGTATTTATTAGAGTACGATCTCAGCGTTGCGGTGTGGGTCGGCATCATCGCGTTAGTTGGCGTGGCTGCTGAAATAGGCGTCGTGATGCTGGTTTATCTGGATTTGGGGTATTCCCGATGGGAAGAGGAAGGTCGGTTAAAAAATACCAAAGATCTTATTGCAGCAACTTTAGAAGCGGCGGTACAGCGGGTAAGGCCCATCATCATGACCGGTGGATCTACCATTGCAGGGCTTCTTCCCATTATGTGGAGCCAGGGAACGGGAGCCGATGTCATGAAACGCATTGCCGCTCCCATGATTGGGGGCATGTTTACCACTCTCGTTCTTACCCTGCTTGTCATTCCGGCCATCTACGTTATTTGGAGGGGATGGGGATTAAGGCAAAAAGAGGCGACTTCTATTATGGAATAAAAGAGGCGTTGTTGCATAATTGCCGTTACCTTATTGAATTTATTACATTTTCCGATTTTCGTTGATATACGTAAGTTGCTGATTTCCTGCCTGGTTTTAGGAATTATGCAACAACGCCCAGAATGACTGAGAATCGTATGGCCGAAGCAACGAAAGAGAAACCCAACTACCAAGGCCCACCGCTTTTTTCTTACGGGTTCCGACCATTTTTTCTTGGTGCCGCCCTGTTTTCCGGCATTGCCGTCCCTGCTTGGATCCTGATTCTTGCCGGTGAAAGCGACGTGGCGTTTCACTATGCTCCACGGGATTGGCATGTGCATGAGATGGTGTTCGGCTTTTTGCCCGCTGTGATCACTGGCTTCCTCCTGACGGCTATTCCTAACTGGACCGATCGTCCTCCAGTCCGGGGAACGCCCTTGATGCTGTTATTTACCTTGTGGCTGGCCGGACGCCTGACCATCCCCATTCCGTGGATCACTCCGCTCGTTTCCGCCATCGTTGACGGAGCATTTCTTGTCGTCGTGGCAGGGATTGTCTGGCGCGAGATTGCGGCCGGCGAGGCCTGGGATCGTGTGCCGATGGGTGGTCTGATCAGTCTGTATGCAGCTGCCAATATTCTGTTCCATGTTTTGTTTCTAAGCGGCGCGGCAATGGATCTTCCCGAGCGAATGGCTCTCGCTTTTGTCATGGTGTTGCTTGCGCTCATCGGTGGACGCATCACACCCAGCTTTACTCACGACTTCTTGGCCGAGCAAGGTATGACCGAACAACCCGCTCCCTTTTCCCGAATCGATGGCGTGTCAATTGTTCTCGTGGGAGTTGCTTCCTTCGCGTGGATTGTACAGCCACAGGCGATGGCCACCGGCTGGATGCTAGTGGCGGCAGGATTCGCCAATCTGGTCCGCTTGCTGCGCTGGTACGGCTGGCTTACCTGGCGCGAGCCATTAGTGCTGATCCTGCATGTGGGCTACGGTTGGCTGGTGATGTCACTACTAATACTTGGAGGAGCCATTCTTGGGCTCGGTATGCCTACGGTGGATGCTGTTCACACGCTCACGACTGGGGCAGTTGGAGTGATGACCCTGGCGGTGATGACCCGCGCCAGCCTGGGGCATACGGGCCGACCGAAGCACGCGGGTATCATGACCGTTCTGATTTACATTATGGTTAATCTGGGTGCGATCCTGCGGTTATTGGGGCCGACCACTGAGTTTTCAAAGACTGCGATGCTTGGCTTGGCTGCAGTTTGTTGGAGTGGCGCCTATATCCTGTTCGCCAGCGTCTATGGACCCATGCTTCTTCGCCCGAGCATAGACGAACAGTGAAGGCACTGTTCGCAAAGGAGTCATGAGCTTACCTCTCATACCTAGCCGTACCAAAACCCATTACCCCGCTTCCACCCGGTTCACTCCCTGAGCCACCAATCCCCCCGCATCAGCAACCTACCTCACTTCCCCTTCGGTTGCCACTCCCTATTCAGCCGTTGGGCCTCGGCAAGCTGAGCGGGGGTCATCATTTCCTCTAGGAGGTCCCGGGCCTTGACCGCCCCTTTCACTCCTTTGGGTGCTGCAAGGTTTATCCACATATGGGCCAGAACGTAATCTTTCGGCACCCCCT
>JACZVJ010000001.1 GCA_022572725.1 Nitrospinota bacterium
GCGGCGTTGGTGATTGACTTGCCTTAAACAGAGGCTTACGCTCTTCGATAATCAGGAGTCCGTCATGGGGTGAGTGGTCTCAACATAAGTCTTAAATAGCAGGGAACTATAAAAGGCCCTTCGGGTAAGTCTATGCCTGAAGGGCTTTTGTGTTTTTAGAGACTGAGACCATGGGGTGGAGAACCAAATGACCAAGCGCGGGAACGCATGACCAAAACGTGGCTCGGTCTTTCCATTGTCGTTGGGTTGGTCTTCATGCTGGCCGTACCTGCCTGGGCCGAGTTGCAGGCGGGGTTTGAAGCATACGAGCGTGGCGACTTCGATACCGCCCTGAAAGCATGGCGACCATTGGCGGAACAGGGCGAGGCGGCAGCCCAATGGATAATGGGAACCATGTACGAGAACGGCCAAGGAGTGCCCCAGGATTATACCGAAGCGGCCAAGTGGTATCGGCTGGCGGCAGAGCAGGGCGATGGTTGGGGTCAGAACAACCTGGGGGTCATGTACGCCCAGGGTCGGGGTGTGCCCCAGGATTATCAAGAAGCTGCTCGGTGGAATCGGAAAGCCGCGGAGCAGGGGTTGGCAATTGCTCAGGGCAAACTGGGGGTCATGTATGCCCTAAGCCAGGGCGTGCCGAAAGATTACGTTCTGGCCCATATGTGGCTGAACCTTGCAGAAGCCAAAGGAGTGAAAGAGGCAGCCAAGTTGCGTGACACCATAGAGCAACACATGACCCCCGTTCAGCTTGCCACGGCTCAGCGGCTGGCGCGTGAGTGGAAGCCGAAGGGGGAGTGAAGGAGAATCCGGTTTTTCCTGCTTGACCGGGGATGGCAGTAGGAATAGAGTAAAGCTACACAATACCCCTATAAATTTTGAGCTCCCGGCTGGATTTGAGTCGTGTGGATTTGAGTAGTGAATAGGACTGGGTGCTCTTTCTACCTACACGGAGCAAATGAGCGACGGGGGCGATGTGGTTTCCGAACGGCGTGTTGGGGTTTCCTTTCCCCTAATGCGCCGTTCGTTTTGTGTCCGTGGAACCGTGCTGAGGCCTTGGAATTACCGCCAGTCCCACGGCTCAGTCCAACCCCCCCTTCCCTCTTTGCAACTCCCCCATCACCTCTCCCGTCATCCTACCCAAATCTCGCTTTCTACAAACATGCAGTTCCGAGCCTAAAGAGGCCCTTAAAATTTCCAATCCATCCCTCAGCATACCCCAACCGCTAAAGTCCTCTTAGAATCCTGTAAAGTGCTCTCCTGTGGGAGTCTACTGAGCCATTTTACACGGGTCACTACCGTTGTGTGCTTGAGTTCAATCACCCTTTTTGTTTTTTCCAGAATATTTGGAAGGGACTTTTCTAGGGCACTGTCTACTCAGGGACATGATACCCACCTGACCACCACCCTATCTTACAATCTTAAGGTAGGGGTGGGGGGGCTACGATGGCAGGGAAGGCTATCGGGGACTAGGTAGACCAAGACTCTGAGGACTCCCCACTTGGTTAGCCTGTCCCCGGCTTTGGGTCTGTTTTTTCAGGTTGACGAAGAAATTGGCTGATAAAGTCGACAGGCACAGGGAAAATGATAGTGGAACTCTTATCGCCAGCCACAGTCATGATGGTTTCAATATAACGCAACTGCAGCGCAGCGGGATTTCGACTGAGCACATCCGCGGCGTCTGCGAGGCGCTGCGAAGCCTGGTATTCTCCTTCAGCGTGGATCACTTTTGACCGCCGTTCACGTTCTGCTTCCGCTTGCCGTGCGATCGCCCGCTGCATTTCTTGGGGAAGATCCACATTTTTCACCTCGACCGTGGTCACTTTAATGCCCCAGGGCTCTGTCGCCTGATCGATAATTCGTTGGAGATCGGCATTGATCTCATCTCGTTTAGCCAGAAGGTCATCGAGCTGGCTTTGTCCCAGGACGCTCCGTAAGGTCGTTTGGGCGATCATGGAAGTCGCATAGTAATAATCTTCCACGTCCACAATGGCTTTTTCCGCGTTGACGACCCGGAAATAGATGACCGCATTGACCTTCACGGAGACGTTGTCTTTGGTAATCACGTCCTGCGGAGGGACATCCATGGTGATGGTTCGTAAGCTAACCCTGACGAGCTTGTCGACCAGAGGAATAATGATGATCACACCCGGTCCGATTCCCCCAATGAGGCCTCGAGCCAGCCGACCAAACCGAAAAATGACGGCCCGTTCGTATTCTCTCAGAACGTACATGCCTTTGGCCAAAAGGACAATCAGGGCTATGAGGAAAATAAGGAGAGAGGTGGTGGGACTCAAGGCCTGGCTCATATCAATGATCCTCCTGATGTGTGGGGGCAGGTTTGACGTAAAGCTTTAACCCATCAATTTTAGTCACCTCGATTGGGTTTCCGGCCTGGACGGGTTCGACGCTGACGGCATCCCAGATCTCCCCATGGACAAAAATTTTGCCATCCGGGGCCAGGTTTGTTTTGGCAAGACCGACGAGCCCAACCATCCCTTCGCTTCCCGTCACGGTTCGGGCGCGCAGGGCTTTTACGCCCAGCCTCACAACCAGGAAAGTGAATCCAGCCGCCATGGCCACAACGGGGAGGATCACGGACCAGGAAATTTGGTAATAGGGGAATTCATCGTTCATCAGTAAGAGGGAGCCAAGGATCATCGAGATCACGCCCCCGATGGCGAGAAGCCCAAAGCTGGTTACCGTGACCTCGAGAATGAGCAAGACGATACCAAGGAGCAGAAGCAGGACGCCGGCATAATTCACGGGAAGTGATTGCAAGGAATAGAAGGCGAGGATCAGGCTGATGGCGCCAACAATTCCTGGGAGAATAGCCCCAGGATTGTACATTTCGGCAATCAGCCCGATCATTCCGATGGTCATCAGGGCATAAGCAATGTTGGGATCACTGATAGCCTTGAGCGCCTCAAGTCGCCAGCCCATGGGAAATTCCTTGACCATGGCGTTTTGCGTGTGAAGCGTGATGGTGTTGGCCCCCATCCTGACTTCTTGCCCGTCGAGACGTTGGAGCAACTCGGGGAGATCAGCGACCACGAAGTCAATGAGCCCCAATTCTTTGGCTTGGGTCCCAGTCGCCGACACGCTTTTCAGGACCGCGTCCTCTGCCCATTCCGCGTTTCGCCCTCGACGCTCGGCAAGGGATCGAATGTAAGCCACCGCATCGTTTTCGACTTTTTCTTTCATCACTTTGTCCATTTTACCACCCCCCATAGCCACGGGGTGGGCGGCTCCAATGTTCGTGCCGGGCGCCATGGCAGCGACGTGAGCGGCAAGGGTAATGAACACCCCGGCTGACGCCGCACGTCCGCCAGACGGGAACACATACACCACAATGGGGATTTGTGAACTGATGATGTCCTTAATCATGGTGCGCATGGAAGTGTCCAGTCCACCGGGTGTGTCGAGCTGGAACACCAGGAGTTCTGCTCGTTCCTCCTCAGCGAAGGCGATGGCCGCGTGAAGGTACTCGGCTGCTACGGGGTTAATCACCCCTTCGTAGGTGGCAACAATCACCAGCGGCGACTCGGAGAACGCAAGGGAGGGTAGGCCAAGAAGGAGAAAAAGGCTGCCCACCCACAGGCAAAGCGTCCGAAAAATGGCGGACATCTTGTTCTCCCCTTTCAATGTCCCGATTGACCTAAACCGGAGCGAAATTTAGCTAGAAAGAATCTCCTACAAAAATGATCTTACGGCCCCACCAAAATGGTGTCAAGAAATGACCGTAATGGAAGAGGGAAATCAGCAGTGCCCGCAGGAAGCCTTCGGGTCATCAAATAGCCTTGCTGGTGAAAAGCAAAAGAGCCAGTGGTTTCTTCTTCCCGGTGTGCAAGGCGGAATTCATCCAGCGAGGTGTTGAACTAAAATGCTCGTCGTGGGGCTAGGTTGCAACCCCAAGCCCCGTCTTCCTAGAATGGCGCATGATAAAAGCCTTTCAGTCCGGTAACCGTGTACATCTCGTCGACAAAAAGGGCAGACAGTATGCCCTGACCCTGAAAGCCGGTGCGGTTTTTCAACACAGCGGGGACACAATCCCCCACGATGAACTCATTGGAAAACCGGATGGTTCGATCGTTCGATTTTCACGTGGGAAGACCATGGTGGCCCTATATCCGACATTAGCGGAGTATACGATCAAAATGCCACGAGGCGCTCAAGTGCTCTATCCCAAAGATCTTGCCATGATTACGGTGTGGGGCGACATCTACCCCGGAGCCCGGGTCTTTGAGGCGGGGGTAGGGTCAGGGGCATTGACCATTGCACTATTGCGAGGAGTGGGGGAACGCGGGAAGCTCGTCGGCTATGAGATGCGTGATGACTTTGCCAGGACAGCCATGAAAAATATCGAACGATACTTGGGTCCCGTTCCCAACTTTACGCTCCGCAAAAGCGATGCGTATGAAGGCATTCTGTCGGAGGAGGATGGAGAATCCCCATTCTATGACCGGGTGGTTCTAGATTTGCCGGAGCCATGGCGCGTGGTGGAGCATGCGGCACGGGGATTGAGGTTGGGGGGAACGTATTTGAGTTTCGTGCCCACGGTTCCTCAAGTCACCCAGACCGTCGAGGCCCTGAATGGCTCCGGGGCGTTTGGCCTAATCCAGACGTTTGAGACGCTTTTTCGCAGCTGGAACATCAAAGGAAGAAGTGTACGGCCTGATCACCGGATGGTGGCCCACTCGGGTTTCATCACTGTTGCCCGTCGGATTGACAGGGAGCATGGGGGTGATGGCTTCCCAAGTTCACTGGAGGAGGCTGAGATGGGCGGGCCTCAAGAGGATTCACCAAACTCAGGAGAGGAAATTCCCGACCCTGAGAGGTAAACACAAAACCGTAATCTCAACCCGCCTGGATCTATGAAAACGATTCTTGTAGCGGATGATGAAGAAGACCTCAGGGTGATTGTTCAGATGACCTTGGAGGACCCCAATCGTCGTATCGTAGAGGCCTCCGATGGAAAGGCGGCACTGGCGCTGATCCGGAAGGAAAGGCCCGACCTTGTCATCCTGGATTGGATGATGCCTGGGATGAGCGGGATTGAGGTGGTGAAGGCCCTCCGGCAGGATCCTGAAACCAGGCACATTCCAGTCATCATGCTGACTGCCAAAGGGCAGGCCGGTGATCAAGAAGAAGGGTCGGGTGCTGGGGCCTTTGCCTATCTCGTGAAACCGTTCAGTCCCCTTCAACTGTTAAAAAAGGTGCAGGAGGCACTGGCCTCATAGAACAGGGCACTTTCCCTGCTGAGAGTTATGGAATCTCCTCAAAAATCTTCAGCCGGGCCTGATCTGGAGAAACGGCTCAATGCTGTCCAATCTCAGTTAGGGATGTATGCCCGGGATTTACGGGAGCTGTTGGCCCGTGAGCAAAAGAAGAGTGGCCAGCTTCAGGCCGCCAATCAGCAGTTGCAAGCCTATGCGCGGGACCTCAAAGTGGCCTTTGATTCCGAATGTCGAAAGGCCCAGGAGTTGGAAAAAGCTTACGCTGATACCGTTGTGCGGCTTGCTTTGGCTTCCCGGTACAAAGACGAAGAAACGGGGACCCATATCCATCGAATTAGCCATTACTCCAAGACCCTGGCGCTCTGTATTGGACTCCCTCCGAGAAAAGCTCAACTGATTTTCGATGCGGCTCCGATGCACGACGTCGGAAAGGTGGGCATCCCTGATGCGATTATGCAAAAGCCAGGACCCCTGGATGAAAAGGAGTGGGATGCCATCAAGCAGCATCCGACCTTTGGAGCCAACCTGTTGGCTGGGTCCTCTTCCGGTTTGTTGGAAATGGCTCGTGAAGTTGCCCTGACCCATCATGAGCGATGGGATGGGAGTGGTTATCCAAATGGCCTTAAAGGGGAACAGATTCCGTTAGCCGGCCGAGTGGTGATGTTGGTGGATACATATGACGCGTTGCGCAGTCAACGCCCCTACAAGCCGGCGTGGCCCCACGTCACGGCTTGCGACATCATATTAAACGGAAACGACCGAACAAGCCCCACCCATTTCGATCCACAATTACTCGAGGCTTTCCGGGAAATTCATGTGGAGTTCGATCGGATCTTTACCCAATTCACGGAGGGATCGGAAGAAAGGCCAGAGTCCAACCCTTGAGGCTAAGGGTATCGACCCAGCTCGAAAGGTGACCGTTCGCCCCTGCCCATCGTGATTTTCTCTGAAATTACCACAGGCTGGGCGAGGGTGCCCATCCAAGCTTACCGTTAGGGAAAATCTACCGGATAGCCTGCTTGTTGCCAGGCATTCATGCTGCCCGCCACGTTGTAGACGTGTTTGTAGCCAAGATCGGCAAGGGTTTCCGCCGCAATGTTGCTTCGCTGTCCTGATTGGCAGTACACCACGATATGATCATCCAGTTTCGCGCCGATCTCTTGGTGGCGAAATTGAATTTCCCGAAAATCAATATTCCTATCGGTATTTGGAATAAACCCGGAGAAATGTTCTTCGGGAGTCCGCACATCGATGAGGAAAAATCCCTTTTGTGCCGGACTGGATGCTTTCTCCATCCCTCCCATCAATTCGTGAACGGTTAAAACATAGGAGTGGTTGGCCGAGGCGACACCCAAGGAACCAATGAGAATAAGGACCCCGAGTGTTATTTGCGTAGTCAATGCTCCCCATTTCATGGCTAGACCTCCTTTCCCGATGGGAATCGGGGGGCAGGGTAGGGTGATATCAAGCAGACCAAATTTTGCTATCCACTTAAGAATCTTATGACCTCTTTCAGGGATTGGTCAAGGACAACTCTTGCGGCAGGGTTGTTGGTATGGGGGGGATGTGGAGATGGGCTACAGCTTATCCGGGAGGGAAATCGGGCCGGGGTCGTGCGGTATATGTACAAAGGAAAGGACGGTCATGTCGTGACGCCCCTCCGAGCAGAGTCCTTTGAGAAAATTGATGATTTCTGCAAAAGCCCCTATCAGGTCATAAAAGAAGGTGAAACCCGGGGACGCAGACGGGTAGTGGAAGGAATGGGGGGGTCGGAGGTCCTGGTTGAGAAATGGTGGGGGATTCGGTTTAAGTGTAAAGAAAAACCACTTGAGAAGTGATAGGTGTTTTCAGCCAGGAATAACCAAAGCTAGGAGGCTGTCCGAGGTTAGTGATCGTCACGAGGTTGTGTCGGTTTAAGTCAGATTTTTCGATCGTTTGAGGCGAATAGTGGGGTCTATTTAACGAAAAGGATCGGAGAATCTGGCCAAATCCGGCGCAGCCGTAGTAGATCAATCTAATCTCGGACAGCCTCCTAGGTGGGCGATTTGGCTTTCAAGTCCTCTAAAGTCAGCAGACTGATGAGGCTAATCCCCTCCTGTTCGACAGCCTTCCTGCCATCTTGCTCCTGGCGATCGACAATGACCAACGCGTAGTGGACCTCCAGCCCGGCGTTCCGGGCCACTTGAATGGCCTTCATGACCGACCCGCCGCTCGTCAGGACATCATCGACGATGAGGGCTTGATCGCCTGACTGGGCTGCTCCCTCAATCAACTTCTGAAGGCCGTGATCCTTTGCCTCCTTTCGGACCACAAAGGTCCGCCAAGATTTTGGAGGGACCGCCCGGAATCCAAAATCAGAAATGGTCGTTGCGAGGGGAATCGCTCCAATTTCCAACCCCCCGATGGCATTCAGGTTGAGGGCGTGGATTTCTTGAAAGGCCAATTCAGCAATGATTCGTCGTGTGGAAGGATGAGCCAGGAGGGCACGGCAGTCCACATAATACGGGCTTGTGATTCCGGAGGCTAACCGAAACCCTTTATCCGGGTCCCATTGAAAGGCTTTGAGTGTAAAGAAAGCTTTGGCCAATGTCTCTTTAGGCATCAGTCAGGCCTTACATCAAATCAGAGTGGAGTATGGGTAGGGTCCCTTCTACCACCTTAAATGGAGAGACGCAATGAAGCATCTGGTCTTTATCAACGGGAGCCGGTTATAGTGAATCCCTTTGAATCTAAAGAAAGAGTCAAGCCATGTATAAAATGAAAAAGCGTCCCGCTAAACCTCAAAAACCCGCAGAGTTATACAATATCCTGGAAAATTACACCGACTTTGATCCACCGGGGAATGTCATGGTCTGTGCAATGGCAGGACCGGAGAATCTTGATCAGCACGCCAAAATTCTGAGTGAAAGTTATGACATTCCTTTGGAGATCATGACCTCCTTGCTCAGTGGGGGAGGGGTCCATATCTATCCTCAAACAGGGGGCCTGGTCACCAGAGGGCTATGTGCGTGCAAAGTGGACCCCGCGGGGGAAACACCCAAACAAACGTGGGTGCTGGATCTTTCACAATATACAGAAGCGGAACAATTGGTTCGGTCCCTTTCCATTCCCCTGGAGTTGGCCGCGGAGCGGGTGTTTTACCGAACGCTCCCAGCGGAACTGCAAGAACGCCTCAAGCAAAAAAACCTTGGGCTGGACTACACCAAACTGGAATCCGGCGTAGCCCGCGGGGGGGATATTACCTATATCGATTTCCGGAAGGATTGGTCCCCGTATTTTAAAAGAAAGTGCACCATGCCGGATGGGACGATGGTGGAAACAGGAGGAATCCAGGAGTTTGCCGACCTTCACGGCATTACGGTCGCGCAAGCCGATGAATTGCTGGATAAGGGCGGAACGTTGGAAATAGAGAGTGGCGTCTTGGCTTGCCAAATCATCAACAATCAGCCGACCGTCGCCCGGTTCAATAAACGGCAATATGCCAAGGCCCAAGACATCGCAGCCTCAAAGCGTCTCCACATCATGGATGCGCTCAGCGAAATGGCTTTGAGTGATCCAGTGCTGATGCGCACGCTCAAGCGAGCGGAAAGTGCCGGCTAGGAGGCTGGTAAAAACCTTTCCTGGAAATAAGAAGTAAAGAGAGGGCTGGAGTTTTTCAGAAAGCTGAAACGATTCCCGTGCTGAAAGCAACTTGTTCGAAAAGACTGCCGCCTCATTATTTCGATCCTTTTTCCCCCTTAATCTGTTCTCGTTGTCTTGGAAGCCCGATCAATTATCAGAATTATCTAGCGGGGTTTCGCCCCCGCGCGACGAGGCCCTTTTGTTTCGGCAAAAGGGACTGTTCAAAAAGCTTCGCAAGCAAGGCCGCAGGAAGCGAGAAGTCCGAGGCGAAATTAATGTAGTTGAGGGCTCGAAGGCTCTTCGCCTTCTCGCCGAGCAACGAGAACGCCGCTGGCGGACTTTTTCAACAACCCCTTCGCTCAGACAGCCCTCGCCGAGAGGTCGATTCGGTTCGGCGGCTTAGCCGCGCCCGAAGGCGGGAGTAAATGCCTTTTACTCCCATCCCGTTGTCTCGTACCCTCGCTCTTTGAAGCACCGGTTGACAAAATTCATGTACGCCCGACTCTGTAGGGAGAGCATGGCATTGAGAGGCGACCCTTCGTCGGCTTTCTGTCAATTCGTGTCCTTCTTCCTTCAGCCTGGAATTTCCTTTGGTTGCGGCTCGGGCGGGAAGATTCCTATAATCGATCCGCGATGAGCTTTCACTTAGGGGGAATTCCCCGCCTGTGAAGGCGGGAATGCCTACCAAGCCATTCCCCGTCGCTTGCGGTGGAGATCTTTATTTGGCCCGAAATTGGGGAGAAGAAAGCGAAACCATGGACACCAAGGCTGGACCAACAGAAGAGACAAAGCCATACCCCCTGTTAAGGAACCTTCAATATTCCCCCATCAAACAGGAGGAGGAGCAATACATTCTGTTATGGGATCCAACGGGGTTGAGCGCGGAAAAATTGATCGTCCCGTTGAACTATTTTTACCTGTTCCAGTTCTTCGATGGGGAACATTCCCTCCAGCAGATTGGGGGCAAGTATCTGAAAAAATATGGTGAGTTCTTGATGCCTGACCGGCTGAGCCGGTTGGTCGAGGATCTCGAAGACAAGCTTTTCCTGGAAGGTGAGCGATGTGAGCAGGCGAAGTCTTCCGCCCTTGCTGCCTATCGGGAGGCCCCAGTGCGCCCGGCGGACTTCGCCGGAAAGAGCTATGAGGCGGATTCGGAGAAGCTTCGGGCCCAGTTGGATGGATTTTTTGGCTCGAAGGAAGGCCCTGGCACCGTGCCGTCACAAAATAAAGGCCAAAAAATTAAAGCCATCGTGGCCCCCAATTTTGAGCTGAAACAAGCGGGTCCCCTGTATGCTTGGGCTTATAAGGAACTTCGAGAGGCCGAGGCGCCCAGCGTCTTCGTGGTGCTAGGGACTTGTCACGCTGGCTTACATGGGGGCATCGCTGTGACTGACAAAGATTTTGAGACTCCCTTCGGGATTGTCCCAGCGAACCGACCAATCCTGGAGTACTTCAAGCAACATGGGGGTGCCCAGTTTTTTGAGGAAGAGATCCGGCATCAGCACGACCCCAGCATTGAGTTTCAACTTCCGTTTTTGCAACACACCGTTGGAAGCCTGAAGCCCATGACCATTGTCCCCGTTCTTTGCGCCTTCCCTGTTCTTGCCTTTACCGATCCGGAATTGAAACCTTTGACTGATAGGGTTGAGGCCTTTGTAGGGATCATGCAGGAAGCTCTGCACGCGTTGGGGCAGGAGGTGTGTGTGGTGGCCAGTGCCAATTTAGCCCATATTGGGTTGCGGTACGGCGATCGAACTCCCCCGACGGATTTTTCGTTCCACCGATGTATGCAACATGACCTGGAGATGCTCAAGCACGTGGAGAATCTCGATCCTGAAGCGTTTGCCCAATACCTCCTGAAGGAGGGCGATAAACGACACGTGTTGGGGTTTTCACCGATTTATCTCATGTTGAAGCTGATTCAAGCGGAAAAAGGGGAAGTCCTTCGGTATGACCGAGGCATAATCGATCAATTCAACTCCACGGTTACGTATGCCAGTATGGCGTTCTTTTGAGAAATGGGTGCGAGTCGGTTTGAAGTTCGGAGGGTCAGGGGTCGGTCTCGTGGTGGGCCCTTCACTAGGAGGCTGTCCCAGATTAGGTTGATCTACTACGGTTGCGCCGGGTTTGGCCAGATTCTCCGATCCTTTTCGTTCAATAGACCCCACTATTCGCCTCAAACGATCGAAAAATCTGCCTCAAACCGACACAACCTCGTAACAATCACTAATCTCGGACAGCCTCCTAGCAGTGTGACATTGTACATTTGAGATTTCTTACTCTTCAGTAACCACGACCGTCATTTCCACCGGCTCCAATGGGTTGTCATTTTCATCCCGGGCGAGTGTCACGATTTTGTCCACCGTTTCCATCCCCTTGACGACCTTCCCAAAAGCAGAATAGGTCCGGTCCAGGCTACTCTGGTCTTCGACACAAATAAAAAACTGCGATCCGTTATCTGACACGTCACGGGTGGTATCGACCGTTCGGGGCATTTTCGCCATGGAGACAGTTCCCCGTCGATGTGGATAATCGCTAGGTTCTGGGGGAAGACTGAAGCCAGGTCCCCCGGTCCCGTGGAGCTTCCGGTCCGGTTGCTTGCTGAAAGGATCACCCCCTTGGATGATAAAACCCGGAACGACCCGGTGAAAAGTCGTCCCATTGTAAAATTGCATTTTAGCCAGGTTGATGAAATTTTGGACGTGGCGGGAAGCAAGGTCAGGGAAAAAGCGGATTTCAATATCCCCATATTTGGTCGAGATAACCGCTTTTGGGTTTTTTTTCTTAAAGGTTAAGGGCGTGGCCATGAGGCGAATGTAACAAGGAAATGTTCAGGCCATCAAGAGCGGTCTGAGCGGGAGGGATGAGGCGGAAGGCGACTAGGATCCGGCATCAACTGATTCCCACTCCTGTGGATGTTGTTCGTTTTTCGTTACGAGAGAGGGATTCGCGAAAGACGAACGGCACTCTCCTTACCGCAATCCGTCGCCCGGTCGAATTCTGATCCAGAGGAGACCTTCCAACACGCCACCGATTTGGCGGTTCCTAACGCCCAGGACCACCCGAACTGCTCAGTCCGCTAGGGGGTGAGAGTGGGGGATAAGGTCTCGCCGGGTTTGGCACCCGTGCTCATGAGGTCGGACAAGGTTCCAGCGTGGGGGTTAGAAAGATCTACCGTAGAGCTCCAAAATGTGTCTACTGTGAGATACAACCAGCCGGCTCCCAAGGACAGAAACAGAATGGCGACCATTGGCGCCGAAACGTGGGCGCCAACAACAATCGACAGGGAAGCTAATCCCATCCCAAGCAGGTTGCTGAAAAAAGCCTGCGTGGGGGATGCTCGAAGGGAGCAAGGCGCGAAGAGCGGCTTGTTCCCCAACTCCTATGAGGAATCTCACGAGGATCAAAGATCCCAAAATTCCGATCATGACCCAGGACAAAGGCGGAAAACACCTGGCCCATCTGGACTTTGATTACACCCAAGGATGGAATTATGTGCCGGGCTGTCTCACTGAAATGTTGACCTGGTCGATGTAGGTCACGATACTGATTCCCAGGAAAAGGGCCAGAATCAGCCACCGAATGCGAGTGGGTGAGATGTTCTTTGGGGATGAGTCCATAAAGCTCGTGCCAGTGGTCTCACCACTGTAATAAAGGGGGTCCGGCCTAATTGCTAGGCTCCCTGGGTTAACACCTGTTGTTATTTGGTTGAAACTCTGGGCCGGTCCGTGTTAGATGGGAGCCGCTCGGCGTCCATTACCCCAAAGGACGTATTGAGGGCCTACCAGAAGAGGAGGGTGAAAGATGGCAGGGACAGCCAAGAAAAAGCCAAAGGCCAAGGAGAAAAAGAGGTCCGCATCAAGGTCCAAGGTCTCACGAGGGGAAACCGGCAAACCAAAGGCAAGGGCGGAAAAGGTGGTTAAACGTTCACGGCCCAAGAAGGCCCTGAAGGCAAAAGCAAAGCCCAAGGCGCTGGCCGAGAAGACAGCTTTAAAAAGAGCAGGTAAGGTAAAGGCGAAACCTAAAGTCAAAGCGACCGCCAAGGCTAAAAGAAAAGCCCAGCCAGTACCCTCTGTCCGAAAAAGTAATGGAAAAGCTCTTGCAGGCACACCTGTTCCAGCCAAAAAGGCTCCACAGGTAAAGCGTCCTGCCGAGGCCAAAAAAGGTCGTGAAGAGGCAAAACGACCAATGGCTGGGATAGCGGTGGAGCCTCTAGAAGAGAAAGTCAGGGACGTCGAGGAGGACTTGAGCGAGGATGTAGCGCCGGATGTGTCGGATGACCTTGTGGAAGACTTTGGCGAGGAGGAGGAGGTAGAGGATGTAACTGGTGAGCTTCCTGAGGATCTTACTGAAGATCTTTCGGAGGAACTTGGATCGGAGAAATATATTCGTAATTCCGGATCTGACGTCGATGATGACGACCTTCCTCGCACATGGTAAGGGTAACTAAAGTCAGTGTTTCAGCTATCTTCCTCCGCAAGTCACTTGCCATATGAATGTGGAAACTCAGCAGGCAATGCTGCTGAGGTAAGGACCAGGGATTAGGAGCCTGTCACTGGGGTAGAAGGAGGAGACTATGCCTGAACCATCCGGTTTGCCACGGATTGGGGATTCGGCGCCAGATTTCCGGGCGATCACAACCCTTTCGGATGAATTCAGTTTTAGTGTGTGGCAGGAGCAAGATTGGGTGGTCCTGTTTTCCCATCCGGCGGACTTTACCCCGGTGTGCACTACGGAGCTGATTGAATTTGCTCGGCAAGACGATCAGTTTCGAAAAAGAGGGGTGAAGCTCATCGGCATGAGTGTTGATAGTATTCATTCCCACTTAGCCTGGCTTCAAAGCATTAAGCTAAAAATGGGAGTCACCATTCCCTATCCTGTGATTGCCGACATGGATATGCGGGTATCGCGGCTCTATGGCATGATCCATCCGGGCTCCAGTACCACCGCAACGGTGAGAGCGGTGTTTGTCATTGATCCCAAGCGGGTGATCCGTGCCTTGATTTACTATCCTATGAACGCCGGGCGGAATGTGGATGAAGTGTTACGGTTGGTCACTGCGCTCCAGACGGCTGAGAAATATGCCTGTGCCACTCCCGTCAATTGGAAGGAGGGGGACAAGGTCTTGGTCTCGCCCCCGAAGACGGTTGAGGAGGTCGAAGACCGGCTCCGCCACACCGATCGAGAAATTAAGGATTTCTACCTCACCCTCAAAGATCCTGGTACGTAAGGCAAGTGAGATTCTGTCAATCGGCTGGACTTGTCAGCCCCCTCCGCAGCATTTCTTTTGGCCCGCCTTGTAATCTGACCCAATTCTTTTAACCCCCAACCTTTGGGAGTCAACCTTTTTTTTGGTGCATCCCCTCTGTCTCTGGGAAATTGGGGGGCAGGGTTTCTCGAAGTGTTGGGAATCAGCATTCGGAGGCGCGGATCACCCCCTTGGCTATCTCGTTGACCAAAAAGAGGAAAAGGTTGAAAAGACAAGTGAATGTCGCCTGAAAGAGATAATATGGGGTGGTACAAAAAATGGCTTCGTTTGGTCTGCAAAGAGTTCGGACCCTGTCGGAGAAACTGTCGAATTACAAGGCATTCAGCCTTCTGAAGGGTTTCCTTCTTATTTGCCTCTGGTTGGGGGCATTGTCTTTGGCTTGGGGGCCGTGCCGTGTGGAGCAGGAAGGCTCTGATTCTGAAGGGGTTATGGTTCGACATTTAGCCGGTAGATGTAGCCAGGACGATCGAGAAGGACTAGCCATTTCAGCAGAAACCCTTTTGGAGGCTCTGCAAGCCGGCCAAGGCGTAGACCTGGAAGGGGTTGTCGTGAATGGGGATCTCATGCTGGACCGGCTACCTCTTGAGCCGGTGAACCTCGAAGACCTCCCTTCACCATTGATACGAGAGGCGTTAACCCGCGAAGGCCTCAAAGAGGTTCGGGTTATCAAGGGGCCCTTGATAATCCGCAATGCCGATGTTCGTGGGTCCCTGGCCACAAACTTAATTGCCGGTGAATTCTTGCTTATCAAGGGGCCGGTGATTATGACAGGGACCACCTTTCAACGGTCCTTGGATTTTTCTCGGACGGCATTTTATCAACCGATTGATTTTTCAGGCGCGTCCATTCTGCATGAAGGGTTTTTCATTCGGGCGTTGTTCAATGCCGATGCGGATTTTGAAAAGACCGCCTTCGGGACCCACTCCCGTTTTCATAAAGCCGTGTTTGGGGGGAAAGCCTCGTTTACGGGAGCAGGGTTCAATGGATTAGCTGAGTTCTTGGAGGTGACCTTCAAGAAAGACGCCGGATTTTCACGAACGGTATTCAAGATGGGCACAGGGTTTTCCGGGAGTCAGTTCCTACAAGTTCTTGATTTTTCCGAGGCGACCTTCGAGCGAGAAGCGTTTTTTCGGTTCACCAAATTTGAAGGGGATGCCTATTTCCGCCGAACGACCTTCCAAAACACCGCCGATTTCACACAGGCCAAGTTTGGGGGAGTTTCTGACTTTACAAAGGTCCTGTTCCAGGTCCGTCCTCTCGTGACTGGGACCAAGATACCCGCAGGGGAACGACCGTTGGGTGGGCTTCAGGATTCCCGGGTCCAGGTGGGAATTCTTATTCTCATTTTTGTATTTGTCGTGGTCTTTCTCTTGCTCTTTCGAAGGAACGAGAGAGAGGGTCAATGAGGAAGGGTTTCACCACAACATATTGAAGAGTTTATTGATAGTGACCACAAAACATGGTATACGTCTGGTGAAGGGGGGGTTCCACTTGGGTTTCTGAAATCCCTCATTTGTTGGGCGAAAGAGATATGGAACACGTTGAACCGGCTTATCAGGTCAAGTTGGAAGCCTTCACCGGCCCGCTTGACTTGCTTCTTCACTTAATCCGGAAAAATGAGATCAATATTTATGATATTCCTGTT
Organism: Nitrospinota bacterium; assembly: GCA_022572725.1. Taxonomy (GTDB): domain Bacteria; phylum Nitrospirota; class Nitrospiria; order Nitrospirales; family UBA8639; genus JACZVJ01. The sequence continues at coordinate 15,767 of JACZVJ010000001.1, forward strand.
GCATTGATCGCTCGGCAATTTTTGGAGTACCTGACCTTGATAAAGAACATGAACCTGTCATTTGCAGGAGAATTTCTCGTCATGGCGGCAACGTTACTGCAAATTAAATCCCGCATGCTCATTCCCAAGGAGGAAGAGTTTGGTGAGGGTGAGGAGGAAGAGATCGAGGATCCTCGAAGTGAGCTGGTACGTCGTCTCGTAGAATATCAGCAATACAAGGAAGCTGCTGGCCGGCTGTCGGAACAAGAAAGGGTATGGCAGGAGATGTTTCATCGCGAGCCGGTCCAGGAGCTAAAGGAACCGGTACGGGATGTGCTTTGGGATGATGTAAGCCTGTTCGACCTGCTTGATGCTCTTCAAGAGGTCTTGACTCGGACGGAGTCCCAATCGTTCGTCAATATCACGCCTGATTCTCTGACTGTGCAGGACCGAATCAATGCCATTGTTGAGCGTCTGGAGCAGGATTCCACAGTCACCTTTGCTACCCTTTTTGAAGATGTGGCCACCAAGCTTTGGGTCATCGTCACATTTCTAGCGCTGCTTGAATTGGTTCGGATGAGAATGGTCCGGATTTATCAAGGTGATTTGTTCGGTCCCATTCGGATCACTCGGACTTTCTTGGCCGGGCAAGGCGAAGAGGGTCTGGATCGGCAAAATGGTCATGGGGGTAAAGGCTCGACTAACAATGGAGGTGTTGATGCTTAAGGATTCTCCTGAAAACGGTCTCCTCATCCAGGAAGTCCCGGAAGGTATGGAGGTTACGAAAGAGATGGGCTTGTGTCCGGATCAAAACGGTGTGGTGACAGATTTACCCGTTTCCGATAATCCACCAGCTGGAGTGTTAGATGAGGGTCAACTCAAAGGCGTGTTGGAAGCTCTTCTGTATGTGTCCCACGAGCCTCTGATATTGGACAAACTGACCACGGTGATAGAGGGGACACCCAAATTAGTGGTCCACATCGCCATGCGTGCTCTTCAACAGGATTATGATCAAGAAGGGCGTGGGCTTAGAATCGCCGAAGTGGCCGGTGGCTATATCATGGTGACGCGGCCGGACTGTGCGCCGTGGATCACACGGTTGCAGAAAGTGAAGGCCTCTTCCAAAGTCTCTCGGTCAGCTTTGGAAACCTTAGCCATGATCGCCTATAAGCAGCCGATTGTCCGGGCAGAAATCGAACAAATCCGTGGGGTGGAGTCTGCCGGGGTTCTCCGGACCTTGCTCGACCAAAAGTTAATCCGGATTGTCGGTCGGAAAGACCTCCCCGGGCGGCCCATGATGTACGGTACCAGCAGAACCTTTCTTCAGCGGTTTGGGTTGCGTGACCTTCGAGACCTACCCCGCCTTCGAGAGTTCAAAGACCTGGTTCAGGCTGAAGGACTAGACCTTTTTGATCGGACATCTACTCCGGAACAGGGTCATGGGCTTTTGGGTGAGGACGTGGGCCAAGCCGGTCAAGAAGATTCTGGCCTTGGAATCGGCACCGCTCATCATCTCTAGTGCGGCGTGGTCGGGTTGAGGAGACCCGACTTTGGGCTTTGCTGCTCTCAATGGCTCTTTTCTCTCTCCGCGAAAGACTTTCAGTTGCGGGTTCCCGCTGACCTCAAATTACGACCCCTCTTGTTCACTCGCCTTTCCTAACCTAGAATACCTTTAAAGGTTTGGAAATTCTGTGGAACTCCTCTTACCTGAAAAGGCATCTGCTGTGGCGAAGGATCTCCGCCGCCTTCTGGGGGCCCAGAAGGTCAAGGATGATGGACCAAGTCTCAATGCCTATGCGGTGGATGCCAGCATGTATAAAATCGTCCCCAAGGCGATTGTCCTTCCTGAGTCGGAATCCGATATTGACGCGACCATGGACTATGCCGTCCGCACAGGGGTTCCCCTTACTCCCCGAGCTGCCGGCACAAACTTAGCCGGTTCGGCGATTGGTCCGGGAATTATTCTCGATGTGTCCCACTTGAACAAAATCTTAGAACTCAACCAGGAGGAAAAGTGGGCCAGGGTCCAACCGGGGATGGTCCTGGCGGAACTCAATAAGCAACTTGCTCGTTCAGGCCTCATGTTTGGCCCTGATCCATCCAGCGGTGACATGTGCAAGCTGGGGGGCATGTTGGCCAACAATTCTTCAGGACCGCATACGTTGCGCTATGGGTCGGTGAAAGACAATGTGATCGCTCTTAGGGTCAGGCTTGAATCGGGAGGATGGCTCAACGCCCGCGCCTTGGGTTTGGACGATCCCTCCCTTCACGACACGTTTACGCACTTTCCGGAATTGGAATTTGTTTTTGGTTTGATTCGAACGCATAAAGACCTCATTCAATCCAGGCGACCACGGGTCAGTAAAAACAGTGCAGGATACAATGTGTTTGACCTGGCCGATGGGATAGCCCAGGGGGTGTTTGACCTGCCCAAGCTCTTTGTCGGAAGCGAGGGGACACTAGGTGTTTTTAGCGAAGCGAAGATTCAGCTCGTGGATTGTCCCCGCTCTACGGTGACGGGGCTCATTCATTTTCGATACTTGGAAGAGGTCGGGGAAGCTGTTCATGATCTCCTTTCGCTTTCTCCCACCGCGTTGGAAATCATGGACGCCAATACCCTGGATCTCATTGGCAGGCACAAGCACGGGATTCCGTCTGATGCTGCCGCGACGCTGTTGATTGAGCTTGATCAGGGTGACGATCCTGGACGAGAGCAGCGCATCATGGAGTTGTGCCGGCCCTACCGGCTGTCTGTTGATCCCGTGTTGGCCTTCGAGAAGGAGCGCCAGGAAGAGTTGTGGGAAGCCAGAAAAGCCCTCTACCCGACTCTTTACCGGTACAGCCAAAAAAAGAAACCAATCAATTTTGTCGATGATGTTGTCGTAGCGGCTGAACGGACAGGTGAGCTGATTCGGTATCTCGATGAGGTGTTTGGGAAACAGGGGATGCCGGTGGCGATATTTGGGCACATTGGCAATGGCAATGCCCACATCGTTCCACTGTTAGACGTCAACGATTCGGAGGATTTTCGCCGGATGGTTGAGAGCTATTATGAGGTGCATCAGACTGTCTTGGATCGCTTTGGGGGATCGATTTGCGGGGAACACGGGGATGGGCGTGTGCGGGCCGAAATGGTCCGGCGCATGTTTGGGGAGGAACTCTATGCCCTATTTGTGAAAGTGAAGCAGGCGCTGGACCCGGCTGGAATCCTGAATCCAGGCGTCAAGATCAGTGATGTGTCTTTCACCGAGCATATCGATTATGACCGGCTGGGAAAACCCTGTGCGACCTGTGCGAAGTGTAATTCTGTCTGTCCTGTCTATGATGTGTTTCAGTCCGAGGATATGAGTTCCCGGGGCTGGTTCGAAATTGTGACGGCCAAGGACTACAGTTACCTGAATTCCAAGCGAGTGGTGGAAGCCTGCCTGAACTGTAAGTCCTGCCGAACCATTTGTCCGGCCGATGTGGATGTGTCGGACCTGATCTTGAAGCGGCGGGCCGAACATCCCAACCGAATGGCAGGAGCGATTTTTGCTGTCCATGCGCGCCAATGGCTCTTTGAGCCTCTTCTAAAGATGGCGGCGTGGACCCAACCACTGTGGGATCAGCCAGGACCGCGAGCATGGCTGGAATGGGCCACGCGTCCCTTCCTTCGACGTCTTGCCGAAACTGCACGCTTTCCCAAGGAGATGAAACTTCCTCGTCTGGCCAAAACTTTACTCCGAGACCGGTACCCCGAACTGTGTGAAGATTCCCCGCGATCGTTCCAGAATACGGGAACACGGACCGAGGGCGGGGCCCCTTTTTCCCCCTCGGTCTCTTCTCAAGGGACAGTGGAGGGTGGAGAGGCAATTTCCCAAAGGGTTCGCGGTGGTGTGGCCTATTTTCATGGTTGTGCCGCCAATTATTTTGATGATGGTGTGGGAGATGCCGTGATTGGGGTACTCCGACGATATGGTATAGAACCGGCCTTGCCTCCTCAGCGATGCTCCGGAACTCCCATTGAAACATATGGACATCGAAATTTGGCAAAAGAAGGCGCTCGAGTTAATTTAGCAACGCTGGCATCGTATCACACCGTTGTGACTGGCTGTGCCTCCTGTACCCTGGCCTTAAAGGACTACGGCAAACTTTTTGAGGGGGAACCTGAGGAACAATCAGCCCTCGATTTGGCCAAAAAGGTCAAGCACATTTCAGAATTGGTGGCTGAATCGGAGCCGAATGGGCGCAGGGGTGGTGGAGGAACCGTGGTGTTCCCCAAGCGAAAGGTGACGTACCATTCTTCCTGCCATCTGCGTGCAGCAGGTGTGACGAAAGCTCCGCGACAATGTTTATCACAGGTGCCTGGAATTGAATTTGTCGAAATGGAAGATGCCGAGCGGTGTGCAGGGGGGGCTGGGACTTACATGGTGAAAGATTATGACACCTCTCAAAAAATATTCCAGCGGAAACGGGCTGCCATTCAGCGAAGTGGGGCTGAGATCGTGGCGACAAGCTGTCCCGCTTGCATGATCCAACTCGACAATGGATTACAAGGAACGGCCACGGTCAAACATATTGCCCAGGTGGTTCTTGAGGCCTTGGATACTGTAGAGAGTTCTGGTCACCAGGAAGAGACAAAGCGGTAAAGTCGAGATCCGACAATGTGGACCATCCATCACCTTTCCCGGTGGAGGAGGGAGGTCTATGAGGGGATTCTTAGGAGGGATAATCATATGGTAACCATCTATGTGTTCGGTCAAACGCTTTTGCCTTGTGTGGAAGAGCCGGAAATTCAGTGTGAGGTTCTCGAACCTATCACGGTTAGGATGTTGCTAGAATCCAATCCGGAGAAGCTAGGTGGATTAATCGAGTTTATGACAAAAAGCGAGCTGATGGTCGCCGTGAACCAGAAAGTGAGCACTTTGGAATCCAAGGTGAAAGATGGGGACCGGATCAAGTTGACTCACCAATTCCATCCGGACCATGAGGGGATTTTTTGGCATAATCCATGAGAGAATTTTCCAACGAAACTCTCCGGCTCGTCTTTTTTTGAATAGGCCCTCCTCCTGCCTCGCTCCCACAAAATTCTTTTTGCTTGAAATCAACATTCCGTAAAGCCGGAGTAGGCACTCGTGTGTCCAATGGACTAAAAGGCGGGTTTGCTCTTGGTCCTGGAATGGGGAGAAGGCGGGAAAACTAATTGGTATCGGGGTGATCCGTGTCGAGTGGTGAAACTGGTGCAAGTGCGGTCATTCGGCTGAATTTTTCATATCGTGCGGTCACCAGCTTGTCCCCTGTCTGGGCTTCAAGCTGGCTGAGGTGAGTGCTAAGAGACTTGGCAAGGCGCTGGGCTGTAACCTCAACCTCTCGGTGTGCTCCTCCTAATGGCTCAGGGATGACTTCATCAATGATCCCCAGCTTCAACAGTTCTCCTCCCGTCATTTTTAAGGCAGAAGCCGCTTCCGGAGCTTTGGTGGTATCCTCCCACAGAATGGCAGCGCATCCCTCCGGGGAGATCACGGAATAAATAGCATGTTCAAACATGAGGACTCGGTCGGCTACCCCGAGGGCCAAGGCGCCTCCACTTCCTCCTTCACCGGTAATCACTGCGACAATAGGGACTTTCAGGCGAGCCATGACAAACAAATTCCTGGCAATGGCCTCAGCTTGTCCTCGTTCTTCAGCTCCTACGCCTGGATAGGCGCCTGGTGTGTCGATGAATGTCACAATAGGACGGTTAAATTTTTCGGCCAGTTTCATTAACCGGAGGGCTTTTCGGTAGCCCTCAGGATTGGGCATGCCAAAGTTCCGGCGCACACGATCCTTTACGCCTTGTCCTTTTTCATGCCCAATGACACAAAGTGACCGACCTTGGAAGGTGGCAAAGCCTCCCACAATGGCTCGGTCGTCGCCAAAAGTCCGATCTCCATGAAGCTCAATGAAGTCCTGGCAAAAGCTGTCGACGAACTCCAGAATCGACGGGCGTTGGGGATGCCGGGCGATTTGGGTTATCTGCCATGACGTCAGATTTCCATACACCTCGAGTTCCTTTTTGGTTAAGCGGGATTTCAGCATTCTGAGCAATCGTTGGACAGACTTCTTTTCCGGGCCGGATTTCGTCAGTTTTTCAATCCGCTCCTCAATCTCCTTCAATGGTTTTTCAAATTCCAAAAAATCTCGCATGGTGTGTTCTTGAAACCCTCAATCGAACGTGACTGTTTCCTTGCCGAGCACCTCTTCCACCTCCCTAACAAAATGGTCGCTTGGCAACACGGTCAGATTGGGAAGATCCGAGGTATGAGCTTGGACTTCTGAAGATAATCGAAATTGGAGAGAGAGGGGTGTGGGTCCTGGATGGCGACGGAGCACTTGTCCCAACTTGGGGAGGTTGGTCGACACCTCCAGAGTGTCTACCAGCCTGAGGGTCACCCGTTTGACGGGTTCCGTGTGAAGGTGTTGCAAGGGTTCGATTTTGCTGGCTTTAATGCGAAACCCGGTCTCCATTTGATCGACCATCCCGGTGACAGTGATAACCCCGTCTGGAATGATGGAGTTTTCGCAGTTCTTGTACAACTCAGGAAACACAATAACTTCCGCCAGGCCGTGAAGGTCTTCGATTTGAACAATGGCCATGCGGTTGCCCTTTTTGGTCATCATGAGTTTGATGGACCCGATGACCCCGCACAGTTTCACCTCTTTTCCTTCTTGCACCTCGCCAAGGGTGGCAGTGGAGTGGGTGGCCACCAAGCGCATGGCTTCGGCATAGGGGGACAAGGGATGTGCGGTGATGAAAAAGCCGGTCAGTTGCCGTTCAAATTTCAACAATTCATCTTGAGACCATTCAGCCATCGTGGGGAGAGGACGACCACCCACAAAGAGGTCGGACTGGGTGGAATCGGTCACGGAGTCAAAGAGGGTGGTTTGCCCAAGTCGGCGCTCCCGCTGAACGAGGCTGGCTTCCTCAAGGGCTTGATCCAGAACAGCCATAAGTTGTGAGCGGAAGGGTCCCATGGAGTCAAACGCCCCAACCTTAATTAATCCCTCCAGCACTCGTTTGTTCACCTTTTGGAGGTCGATCCGGCCACAGAAATCTGAAAAAGAGGAAAAGGATCCATCCTGCGTTCGGGCCGCCAGAATCGCATCAACCGCACCTCCGCCGACATTTTTAATAGCCGCCAGGCCGAACCTGATGCCGTTGTCCACAACGGTGAAGTTCTTGCTACTCTCATTCACATCAGGGGGAAGAATGGGAATGCCGAGTTCCCGGCACTCGGTAAAGTAACCGACCATTTTGTCGGTGTTCCCCATTTCGCTGGTGAGCAGGGCAGCTGTAAACTCAGTTGGATAGTTGGCCTTGAGGTACGCAGTTTGATAGGTCACAAGGGCATAGGCAGCCGAGTGGGATTTATTGAATCCATATCCCGCAAAGTAGGCCATTTGATCGAAGAGCTTTTCGGCTTTTTTTCCTGAAATCCGTTTCTTTTTCGCCCCTTCAATAAACAAGGCCTTTTGCTTGGCCATCTCTTCCGGTTTTTTCTTCCCCATGGCCCTTCGCAGGAGATCGGCTTGTCCCAGACTGAACCCAGCTAGCCGGTTGGCAATAGCCATGACCTGCTCTTGGTAGACGATCACTCCATAGGTTTCTTTCAAAATAGGTTCCAGTTCCGGTGGATCGTAAGCGATGTGGGAGGGATCCCGCTTGCGCTTAATGAAATCCTCGACCATGCCGCTCTCTAGGGGTCCGGGCCGGTAGAGGGCTAAAATCGCGATCAGATCCTCGAAGGTTTCGGGTTTGATGCGCCCTAGCAGATTCCGCATCCCCGTACTTTCCAATTGGAAGATGCCGGTTGTCCGGCCAGTGGAGAGCAACATATATGTGCGCCCGTCATGGAGGGGAAGGCGGTTGATGTCCAGGTGTTCGTCCTGGAGCTTGGTGTCATTCACCAGCGAGACAGCATGGTGAATCATGGTTAAGGTTTTCAGCCCAAGAAAATCAAATTTGACCAGACCAATCTTTTCAATGTCGGTCATGGAATATTGGGTCACGAATTCGCCATTAGCCGTTTTGTAAAGCGGAACATGCTCTATCAACGGCTCCTGAGAGATAACCACTCCCGCCGCATGCGTTGAGGCATGCCGCACTAATCCTTCCAGCGCCATGGCGGTCTGCATGAGGTCCTGCATGCGTTGATCACTCTCGATGAGTTCTGTGAGTCGAGGCTCCTGGGTTAGGGCGTCTTTGAGCGTGATGTTCAATTGGGATGGAACCAGCTTCGCAACCCGGTCGACTTCCGCGTAAGGGATATCCATCACCCGTCCGACGTCTCGGATAGCAGCTTTGGCTCCTAATGTTCCAAAGGTGATGATTTGGCAGACGTGGTCCTCCCCATATTTGTCGATGACGTAATTGATCACCTCGCTCCGCCGGTCCATACAGAAATCCATGTCGATGTCGGGCATAGTGACACGTTCTGGATTCAGGAAGCGCTCGAAAAGCAAGTTGTAGACAAGTGGGTCCAAATCTGTGATGAGCAGCGCGTAGGCGACCAGACTGCCTGCAGCAGAGCCGCGGCCCGGGCCCACGGGAATGCCTCGGGAGCGTGCGAATTTAATGATGTCCCACACGATCAAGAAATAGCCGGCATAGCCCATGGAAATGACCACCTCCAGTTCGGCTATCAGACGACGCTCGTACGCCTCTTTTGAGATGCCGGTTGGCCGAAGACGCAGGCGTTCGGATAATCCCTCCTCAGCCAACTTTTTAAGGTAACTCTCCCGAGTGTAACCCTCGGGAACGTGATATTGGGGGAGATGCGAGGTGTCGAATGAAAGTTGGAGGTCGCATTGATCAGCGATCCGGCAGGTATTCAGCACCGCTTCTGGAAGGTCGGCGCAAGCCGCGACCATTTCCTCCGTGGACTTGACATAGAGCTGATCGGTATCAAATTTCAACCGATTGGTGTCTTTTAAGGTTTTCCCGGTTTGGAGGCACAACATGACATCATGAGGACGCGCATCTTCCTTCTTCAGATAATGGCAGTCGTTCGTTCCTACCAAGCGAATGCCCAATTTGTTGTGAATCTCTACCAGCCCTCGGTTGGCAATGATTTGGTGGTCCAGCCCATTGACCTGCACTTCGAGGTAATAGTGGTCTTTTCCGAAGATCTCTCGGTATTCCCCGGCGGCTCGGATGGCGCCTTCCATATCTTTTTGGCCAATTAAATAGGGCACCTCTCCGCTGAGACAACCAGAGAGGGCAATAAGGCCTTCATGATGTTCCTGTAGCAGGTCTTTATCCATCCGTGGTTTGTAATAGAAGCCCTCAAGGTAGGCTTTGCTGGAAAGCTTGATCAAATTCCGGTACCCGGTCTGGTTTGTGGCTAGGAGAATCAAATGGTAATAATCGTTGTGAGCTAATAACCCTTCCCGTTGAGTCCGGCTGCCCGGGGCTAAATAGGCCTCGCATCCGATAATGGGCTTGATCCCCTGCGCCTTGGCCTTTTGGTAAAACTCAATGGCCCCGAACATGTTGCCGTGATCTGTCATGGCCACTGCAGGCTGACCAAACTCACGGACCTGGTTCAACAAGGGCGTGAGCTTATTCGCGCCATCTAACAGGCTGTAATGGGTGTGGAGGTGAAGGTGAATAAATTGGTGGGACACGGGAGGGTTCCTTCGGTTGGAAAAATTCTAAACAGCGGTTAGGGAGATGTCAAACGAACCGAAAATATGAAAGGGGGGAGGGATGGTGAAGACCAACGGGTATTCCTGGGGGAAACCTGAAGACCCCCCCCAATCTTAGGGTTTCTTATTGGAGGTAGTGGATGGAAATTCCTGTGACCCAAAATCCGAGTGGGGATGGGAGAACCTTCTGATACTTATTTTTCTTCACCGAGGCTGATCTCATAGAGAAGCACCTTCCAGCCATCTTCTTCGGAGAGGTACTGCCCGACGATGGGAAGCATGCCGGTACCCGGCACTTTGCCGGTTTGCCCGAGGCTTCCATTCTTTAAGACCCACATCAATTCCCCTGGAGTGCGGAGCTTCTTAAACCTGGGGTTGGTGAAGTTTCTTGGTTGAATAGGAAGAATTTTTGCGGCTCCGCCGTCTCCTTTTCCTTCTTTGCCGTGGCAACGGAAGCATGTGCCGCGTCCGAGAAATATTTCCTTGCCTTCCACAAGGATTTCTGGAGTGGATTCAAAAGGTGGTTTCAAAGCTTTCGCTTTCGCCAATTTACCCACGGGCACCCGAGGGATGCGAATGTCATATTCCCCACCTGGTTGCCCATAGCCGGCAGGATTAACGGCCCCAACCCCTTCGTTTCCCATGCAGACAGCTAATCCAATACCCATGACGACTCCCAAAAAACTTCTCACGGTCCATCCTCCATTCTTGTCAAACAAGCGGGAATAAATCCTGGTTTTTTTATGAATGCCCAACCCGGATGTTGGGGGAGCACTCTAGCATTGATGCCCAAAAATGGGCAATGGTGCGGCCTGAAAAGCTTGGATATGGTAAACCCGTTTCAGCCGGTATGGGTGGAAGGTTTATGGTAGAATGCCCAACCGACGACGCACGAAACCCGCCGTGCTTCGACGAATAGGGATGGTTCGGGAGGGGATATGCCGTTTGATGAGAGGGTCAGATCCCGGTTTTTTTCTGGTATGCGCCGTCGGATCGTGGAGCTAAAGGCCAAAACCGAGGAAAGTCTGGATTTTGCCATCGATAATATGATGCTCGAACGGATGGATAGCTTTTTCCGGGTCGAACAGGGATTAGCTGAGGTTGGCCGAATGGTAAGCCTTATTGAAGAAGAACTTGAGGTGGTCCAGGAGTTCACCCACGCCCAGCGCTTGGAAGCTCGATTAGAGTTTATTGAGGATCGATTCGAGGACTTTGATAGTGAGGTGCGGGAGCGGCCGAAGAGACGGCGCCGGAAGATCAACCTTTTCAATTTCTTCAAAGCCGCAGGTGGAGGAGACCCCTTGGCCCCTAAGGGTGAAATTCACTCGGCAACCCAAGCCTATGAGGTTCTGGGACTGGAATTTGGAAGTTCAATGACCGCTGTCACTCGAGCTTTTCGCCAGCGGGCCAAAAAACTTCACCCTGACATCCGAGACGGGGACCGTAGCTCAGAACCTGAATTGCGGCGGATCATTGAGGCCTATCAACATTTAAAATCGGATGACAGTCTTTCATGAACCGATTGGAATTGAAAAGCGAATTCGCTCAGGTGGAAGTGAGCTAGGCCTCATGGAGAAGTGGCGTCAATGGAGGCTAAAGCAATGGCATGACCGTCTCCGGTGGCCGGGCCAGGATGACCCTTTCTCCCTTTTCGACCAGGGGACGCTGCAGAAGGTCCGGGTGCCTGATCATGAGGTCGATCAGTTCGTCTTCTGATTTTTTGGCTTTGGCTAGTCCGAGGGTCCGGTAAATATCTTCCTTTGGCCGCAGCACGCCTTGGGCCTTTAGCCCTCCCTTTTTTAAAAGGCTCTTAAGTTTCGCTTTGGTCAAGGGCGTTTCGTAATAGTTGATCGCTGTAAAGGGTGTTCCCTTTTCCTCAACTAATTTGATAACTTTGCGGCATGTCGTGCAGGTGGGTTTTTGGTAAATAGTGAGATGTGGCATTGTGTTTTTGAGTCTCCTTTCTCTTGAAGTGATTTGCGCCCGCCTTGACGATTTTTCCAAGCAGGTGATACAAGTTCGTCGACCTGTGTGAATCATAGCAAACGGGGATGAGGTTCCTCATCAGGAGGAAATGACATGTCTGCAGCAGAAACTCCTTCCAGCGAACAATTTGCTGTTGCCACAGAGTCTCAACGGACGCTCAAGGATCTGAAGACGAGGCGGACAGGCCAGCCGGTTTGTGTGCTTGGGCACAATAATGATCGAAAGGGGCAGGAGGCCGTCTTCCAGCATTTCAATGTGAGGTTGGCGGTTGTGAAATTTCCAGACGACAAGCCATTGGGTTATGATCCCTCCGAGCTCTTGTTGCCTTGCGAAATCCATGAGGATGGGGAAGCCTACTTTGAGATCAGGCCATGCCGGATTTGCGACCAGGCGTTTCCGCTGACGTCGGACGAGTTCCGGGCTGACCAGGAACGGACCGAGTGTCCAGAGTGTACGCCCTAAACACGCTCTTGGCGATACAGGCTGGGTCGTTGTCTTTTGGTTTTGTTCCTGATGAAAAACCAGTTCATTCCTCTTCAATTCTCGCTTACCACAAGCTCATAATAGGACTGCCCTGCCTCAACAATTGTTGACACCGTGGACTATCAGTCGATTGGTACAACTGGGCTCGAGGTCTCCGCTTTAGGGTTGGGATCGTGAGTCACATGGAGGTAGAGATTGAGCCATGTGGAGCCTGAACCTCTCAACAAATTTTAGCAAATTGTGGGGGGCGCACGGATGGATCACCTCCAAAATCGAATCAAAGGAACTTTGACACGTCGTGGGTGGGGTCATAGTTACGCCGATTGGCTCTGAGTTTGTGAGTCTGCCGAAAATCTCCCAGAAAGGTCTTTTGCTTACTCGTCCATTGTCGTCTTTGGTTTTTGTGTTGAGTTGCCGAAAAAGCACCGTACGGGTCTCTCCCGGTAGGGAAATCCAATGGTCCGAATCCGTGAATAAAGCCTCATGATAACCAAGGGAAGGGTCCATAAAAAATCTATTGGCCTAAAGAGAGCTGCAAGGCTCCTTGCCAAGGCCAAATCCCCCTCTCCCCCTTCCGTCCGCATCGAACGGGATACGATGGGGGAGGTGGAAGTCCCGGCTTCCGCTTTTTATGGGGTTCAGACCGCCCGGGCTATTCAGAATTTTCCCATTAGTGATCTTCGGTTTCCACGGTCTTTCATTCGTGCCATTGGGCTTATCAAGTGGGGGGCCGCTCAAGTCAATGGGTCCTTAGGGCTGTTGGGACAGAAGCAGGCCCATGCCATTCAACGAGCTGCACGCGAGGTTGTGGAGGGTCGCTGGGATGGTGAGTTCCCCGTCGATATTTTTCAGACGGGGTCTGGAACGTCGACCAATATGAATGCCAACGAGGTTATTGCTAATCGGGCCTCGGAACTCTTGGGAAGCAAGCGTGGCAGCCAGCTTGTTCACCCCAATGACCATGTCAACTTGGGGCAGTCAAGTAACGATGTCATTCCCACTGCCATCCATGTGGCGGCCATTGAAATGTTTGACCGCCAACTCATTCCTGCCTTGTCTCGCCTCCAGAAGGCGCTCCGGGTGAAAACTCGAAGATTTGACAAAATAGTCAAGATTGGCCGCACCCATCTTCAGGATGCCACCCCCATTCGCTTGGGTCAGGAATTTGGAGGGTACGCTCGCCAGATTGAATTGGGGCTCCATCGCGCGCGGCGTGCTCAAGATGCGTTGAGGGAACTGGCGTTGGGCGGAACCGCGGTCGGAACTGGCCTCAATGCCCACCCTCGTTTTGCTTCTCAGGTGATTCGGCTTGTATCTCGCGAGATTGGGTTCCCGCTAAAAGAAGCCGTTAATCACTTTGAAGCCCAAGCGGCTCAAGATTCTCTCGTTGAAGCCAGTGGACACTTGAGGGTGGTGGCAACGAGTCTCATGAAGCTTGCCAATGACATTAGGTGGATGGGGTCGGGTCCGAGGTGTGGGCTTGGGGAACTTGTGCTTCCGGAGACCCAGCCGGGCTCCTCGATCATGCCGGGCAAGGTGAATCCGGTGATTGCCGAATCCCTGATGATGGTTGTTGCTCAGGTGTTGGGGAATGATGTGGCTGTTTCGGTCGCTGCCCAGTTCGGGAATTTTGAGTTGCTTGTCATGTTGCCGGTTATGGCCCATAACCTGCTTCAGTCGATTGAGTTGCTGGCACGCGGCTCCCAGAATTTTGCCGTGCGGTGTGTTGAAGGGCTGGCTGTGAATGAGCAAGTCTGCCGAAACTCTATTGAACTGAGCCTGGCCATGTGCACGTCCCTCGCTCCGGAAATTGGGTATGAGGCGGCAGCACGAATTGCCAAAGAATCGTATCGGACAGGAATGACCGTTCGCCAAATTGCTCGTCGGCAGGAAATACTCCCGGAAGACCAGCTTAATGAGCTGTTGGATCCCTGGAAGATGACTGGACCACATAAAAAAAGTCGAGGGGGAAAATACAAGGTGCGGCAACCAGGAAAACAAAGAGAGACTCGCTAAAACGAAACAATATTCAAGATGTTCTAGGAAATCCACCTGGGAAAAGAACCTTTTAGCCATCTCCCCATTTGAGCTTGGTTCTTAACACATCAAAGTAAGTTCGATCGGGGAATCGAATGAGGCTGGTTCGGTGGTTTGACGCGGTGACGACAATTGTATCTCCCCAGTTCATGTCAATGCCGACCTCTCCATCAAGTGTGGCGACGGCCCCTTCCGGGCTTGTAAGTTTGGCCTCAAGACATACATGGCTTGGGACGAGAAGAGGACGATGGGTCAGCGTGTGCGGATTGATAGGGGTCACCATTAAGGATTCGAGTGAGGGATCCAGAATGGGGCCCCCCGTTGACAGCGAGTAGGCAGTCGACCCGGTGGGGGTGGCAAAAATGACGCCGTCTCCTCGAAGGTTGGTCAGGAATTTTTTGTCTACCTGAATATGAATTTTGATCATTCGTCCCAAGGTGCCTTTACTAACAACGGCGTCGTTTAATGCGGTTACTTGGATAACCTGACCATCTTGGCGGCAGATGCGGGCCTGAAGTCTCAACCGGTTATCTAAATAATAGTTTTGTTCGAAGACCTTTTCGAGTGATTCATAGAGATTTTCTACGGTAGTTTCAGTGAGAAACCCGAGTCCACCCATATTGACTCCAAGAATTGGCACGGATCGTTCTTCGACCAGACGGGCGGCGCGTAACATGGTTCCGTCGCCTCCTAACACCAAGATTAACTCTGATTGGGAGGCGAGGTGTTCATCTTGATGGGTAATGGATTCCCCAATCAGCGTAGCTGTTGAGGGGCCTAAGATGACGTCTTTTTGACGACCGCGAAGCCAGGTGACCAGCTTCTGAAGGATGGGTTTGATTTCAGGGAACTGAGGCTTTGTCAGGATGCCGATGGTGGTCAAGGGCAATTCGTCCCATACATACCTGGCATTGGCAGGTAATGTTTCATGAAATGGAATTTGTCTATAGGGAAATTGTTAAGGGAAGAAACCAAGAAATTCTATCGGGTGGGTCCTTTGCTGTCAATCATAGGAATGAGGGCGGTTACGTAGTTGGTCGGCTCGGAGAGGCTGGGAAGAAGATGGGGTGAGAAAATCGGAAATCCTCAAGAGTGGTTAGATCTTGACAGGTTAAATATAGGGTAGATAGACTGAGCATCAGGTGATTCCTGGTTTCGCTTTGTTTAAGTTGGCCAAACCCTGGATGATGTGAGGAGGAAGTTATGTTTGAACGGTTCACCGACAGGGGCCGAAAAATCATAATTTTGGCTCGGGAAGAAGCTGAGCGGCACCAGAATGACTACCTGGGCACCGAACATTTGGCTCTCGCGATACTCCGTGAATCAGATGGGATTGCCCTTATGATCATAAAAAAGATGGGGCTTTCCCCGGAACAGATACGGTTGGAAATTGAAAGGAATTTGCCCAGTGGCGGGACCACAGTGACCTTTGGGGAGATTCCCTTTAGTCCAAGAGTCAAAAAGGTCATTGAATATGGCGTGGAAGAAGCTCGACTTCTGGGCCATAACCATATCGGGAGTGAGCATCTTCTTTTAGGGCTTTTGCGTGAAGAAGAAGGGATTGGAGGAAAAGTTTTGCGGAGCCTTGGGGGAAATCTCCTCACCGCTCGTCAGTTGACAGTCACATTTTTGCGCAAGTCCGGGACACGGGAGCGAGATAAGAAAAGCAGTACGCCGGCCTTGGATGAATTTGGGAGGGATCTTACCCAACTCGCCCAGGAATCGTTATTGGACCCAGTGATTGGGCGGGCGGATGAGATTGAGAGGGTGTTGCAAATACTGAGTCGTCGGACCAAGAACAACCCGGCGTTAATTGGAGAATCCGGTGTCGGGAAGACCGCCATCGTGGAAGGGCTTGCCCAACGGATTGTCTCCATGGATGTGCCGGATAACCTGCTTAACCGGAGGGTTATTAGCCTCGACCTTGGGTCTCTTGTCGCTGGGACAAAATACCGTGGCCAGTTCGAGGAACGCCTCAAGATTGTGATGAAAGAGATTGCTCAGGCCGGCAATATCATCATGTTCATCGATGAGTTGCATACGCTGGTAGGGGCTGGTGCCGCAGAGGGCTCGATTGATGCAGCGAATATGCTGAAGCCGGCTTTGTCCCGTGGGGAAATCCAGTGCATTGGAGCGACGACGTTAGATGAGTACCGCAAACATATTGAGAAGGATGGAGCGCTGAAACGACGATTCCAACCCATCTATGTTAATCCTCCCTCAATGGAAGAGACCATCAAAATTCTTCAGGGGCTTCGTGACCGGTATGAAGAGCATCATGGAGTGGAAATTACCGACGAAGCTGTCATTGAGGCCGTGAAACTCTCGGATCGCTATATTACCGACCGATTCCATCCCGACAAAGCTATTGACCTGATTGATGAAACCGGCTCGCGGGCCAAGCTCCAGTCCTATGCCCTGCCACCTGAGTTGAAATCCCTTGAACAGGAACTCAAACGGGTGGCCAGAGAGAAAGAGGTGGCGATTGGTCTCCAGAGTTTTGAAGAGGCTGTAAAGCATCGGGAGGATGAGGAACGGTTGCGCAAGCTCTTGGAAGAGGCCAAGCAGGACTGGAAGAAGAAAAAGGAGCAGCATAAGCCAGTCATTAGGGCGGAGCAAATAAGCTATGTGGTATCTAAAATGACTGGGATTCCCCTGTTTAAGTTAGAGGAAGAAGAATCGGAAAAACTTCTTCATATGGAGGAGTTTCTCCATAAGCGCATCGTGGGGCAGGAGGAGGCTATTTCGGCAGTTTGTCGAGCGATTAGACGGTCACGGGCCGGTCTCAAGGAGGCTCGGAAACCCATTGGGTCATTTATATTCTTGGGCCCGACGGGGGTGGGAAAAACTGAACTGGCTCGTGCTCTGGCTGAATTTCTCTTCAACACCGAGGATTCCCTTATTCGTATTGATATGTCTGAATATCAGGAAAAATTCACCAGCTCTCGACTTTTCGGTGCCCCTCCAGGGTATGTAGGGTACGAGGAGGGGGGGCAATTAACGGAAAAGGTGCGGCGGCGACCCTATTCCGTTGTGTTGTTTGATGAAATCGAAAAAGCCCACCCGGACATCTTCAATGTTCTGCTTCAGGTCTTGGATGACGGAGTTCTTACGGACAGCCTGGGCCGAAAAGTTGATTTCAAAAACACGATTTTGGTTATGACCTCGAACGTGGGAACCAAGCTCATTCAGAAGGGTGTTTCGCTCGGATTCCAAAAAGAGGAGGTCACTGAAATCCAAAAGCGGATGCGGGATGAGGTTTTAGCTGAGCTAAAGCGCAGCTTCAGTCCGGAGTTTCTTAATCGGGTTGACGAGTTTGTGGTATTCCATCCACTCGATAAGGAGCATCTCCTCAAGATTATTGACATTCTCATTCGTGAGCTCAATACCCGACTGGTCGACCGTGGATTTCAACTGGAGGTTGGCGATGAGGTGAAGCAATGGCTCATCAAGGAAGGATACCAACCCCAATATGGAGCCCGTCCACTAAGGCGAACGCTTCAGAAATGCCTTGGGGATCCTCTCTCTGAAGAACTCATCAAGGGTCGGTTTAAAGACTCAAAAATAATCAAAGTCCTCCTTCGAGAGGATGCGCCCATTTTTGTTGAGGAAGAGGCCATGGCGGAGGTGTAACCTCAACCCTGAGGTTGGAGCGTTTTTGAATTTAGGAAAATTGTCCCTCATACAGTAACGGAAAACTTGACGACCCTCTCAGTCGAAAAGGCTGTGAGGGTTGTTGTCGTTTTGAGACCTTATTTTTGCGCTGGGTGAATGGCCCTTAACGTCAATACTCCCCGTTCAGAACCAACACCCTTGGTTTCAGCAAACATTTTAGGAATTGAAACCTCCTGCGACGAAACGGCTGCAGCCGTCCTCACTCATGAGGGAAAGCTGTTGTCCAGTGTGGTAGCCTCCCAACATGAGGTCCACAGTCCATTTGGAGGCGTGGTCCCAGAGCTTGCCTCCAGGCGTCATTTGGAAAACATTGAAGGGATTGTCTGTGAGGCCATGAAACGTGCACACATGGGTTGGCATGACCTCGGGGCGGTAGCCGTGACCCGAGGCCCGGGTTTAGCCGGAGCCCTCGTGGTTGGGGTGAGTTTCGGAAAAGCGCTAGCTTTTGCCCTCAACATTCCCTGGGTCGCCGTTCATCATCTTGCGGGTCACTTGGCCTCCATTTGGTTGGACCAGCCGGATTTCCCCCCTCCCTTTGTTGTGTTGGTAGTCTCAGGAGGTCATACCCATTTGTATTTCGTTCCTCATGAAGAGGATTATCAGCTGATTGGGCGTACGCTCGATGATGCGGCGGGAGAGGCATTCGATAAGGGAGCCAAAATGCTAGGTCTCAGTTACCCGGGAGGACCGGCCCTTGAGAGATTGGCAAGAGCAGGGAATCCAGATGCCATTCACTTTCCTCGGCCCCATTTGAATCGTGGGGGGTTGAACTTCAGCTTTAGTGGATTAAAAACCGCACTCCTCTATTACCTTCGGGACTTGGAGCGGAAGGGACAATCGTGTCCCAAGCCAGATCTGGCTGCAAGCTATCAGGAAGCGATTGTCGAGGTGTTGGTTGAAAAATCGTTTCGAGCGGTTCGCCAATATAAAGTCCAGGGATTAGCCGTTGTGGGTGGGGTATCGGCGAATTCTCGTTTGCGAGCCTGTTTGTCTACCCGTGCTAGGGATTTAGGGGTGGGATTGGCCTTGCCGCGAATGGAATTTTGCACGGATAATGCGGCGATGATTGCGGTAGCAGGGTGGCGAGCTTACCGTCTTGGTCAGTATGGTTCTTGGGATATGGATGTGGCTCCGAACCTGCCCGCCTCCCAATTGGGGGCGTTGGCTTCGGTTGGGTAAAGTGGGGCCTCGACAAGGGAGGTAGTTGTATTCCGGCGCCCATTGGAAACCTGAGTGGTCTCAAGGCCAATCAATTGGCCCGATTGGAACGATTGTTCCGTCGACGGGTTCCCGTCGAAAGGGTCATTACCCCGGAATTGGCCAGGATCTGTACGGAACTGTCACATGAAATTCGGCGACAAATTGGTCTCCTCATTAACCGCCGTGGGACTGTGGAGGCGGTCATCGTTGGAACCGATCGCCAACTGGTTTTGCCCACCCTTTCACGCAGTCGGTCAGGGCCGCGACTGTTGCGCGGAGTAAGGTTGGTCCATACCCACCTGAATAACCAGCCTCTCACGAAGGATGACCTCACAGACTTGGCCCTCCTCCGATTAGATTTAATGGTGGCGATTGGTGTTGGTGTCGATGGAGGGCCGGCCGATGTCTTCGTGGCCCATTTGCTTCCCCAGAATCCACAGGGTAAGGCCTATGAAGAATTAAAGCCTTGTGGCTTTCATGCTTTTCAAATGGATTGCGGACAATTTGTGCAGTCACTGGAAAGCGAAATCTCCAAAGTGACCCCCACCCTTCGCGTGACAGAAGACCGTCCGACCGCCATCTTGGTCAGTGTGTCAACGGGGAACCGGGCTGTTCAGGAAGAGAGGTTAGAAGAATTGAGAGACCTCGCCTGTTCACTTGGCATTCATGTGTTGGGGTCTACGGTTCAACGTCCCCATGAGATCAATCCCAGATATATGTTGGGGTCTGGGAGGATCAGAGAGGTCATTATTCATGCTCTACAGTGTGGGGCGGAGATGCTCATGTTTGACCAGGATCTAACGCCAACCCAAATTCGTACCATCTCTGAACTGACGGAGATGAAAGTCCTGGACCGAACTCAGTTGATTTTGGATATTTTTTCTCGTCGGACGCATACTCGAGGGGGAAAAATCCAAGTTGAACTGGCCCAACTCCAATACCTCTTGCCTCGGCTTTCCCAATCAAGCACGGCCTTCTCCCGATTAGGCGGGGGAATTGGCGGAAGGGGTCCGGGGGAAACCAAATTGGAGACGGATTTACGGCGGGTTCGTGATCGGGTTGCTCATCTTGAACGAGAGCTCCACATGCTCGCCAGGCATCGTGATCAGCAGCGCCTCATGAGAGTTCGCCGTGGTGTTCCAGTGGTTTCCATTGTGGGGTACACCAACGCGGGAAAGTCCACCTTGTTGAATGTGTTGACAGGGAGCACCGTATCCGTCAGGAATCGGCCCTTTGAAACCCTCGATACGGTCAATCGGCGATTCCGTCTTCCGAATGGCCGTGAAGTGATTCTGACCGATACGGTTGGGTTTTTGCGTGACCTCCCCGAAGGCTTGGTCCGGGCTTTCCGTACCACACTTGAGGAGCTTCACGAGGCAGACCTTCTGGTCCATGTCGTGGATGCCAGCGCTCCAGATTCCGATGGGCAGATCAAGGCTGTTGAAACCATTCTTTCTGGGTTGGAAGTGGACGGCATCCCTCAAATTCTCGTGTTCAATAAATGCGACCGGGTGTCCAGAGAAGAAGCTCATACCCTCTGCCGTCGTCGTCACGGCATTGGCATTTCAGCGATCCAACCGGAAACGCTGGGCCCTCTCCGGTTGGCCTTGGAGGAAGCGCTGGCTCGGGTGAAGCCAGATGAGCAATGGCCTTGCTCTGCTGTGGCCGGAAGAGACACCAAGGTGTCACCGGTGCCGGAAGTGATCGCGTCCTAACACGGTTGCCTCCTCTAGGGGTTGGCTGTTCAAATAATGCCCTGGCGGACTCGTGGAGCCGAGACTCAGAGATCGGGCACGTCGAATTTTATCTCAACTAAAAAAAGATCAGCCCACCGCTTCGGTCGAGCTGACCCACTCCACCCCGTTTGAACTTCTGGTTGCCACCATTTTATCGGCCCAATGTACGGATAAGAGGGTGAACAGCGTTACTCCGAGGTTAATGGCTCGGTTTCCCCAGGCCCTGGATTTTGCTCGGGCGGACCCGGGGGAGTTGGAATCCATGATTCGCCCAACGGGGTTTTATCGGAGAAAGGCTCAAAGTCTCATCAAGAGTGGACGTCTGTTGGTTGATCGGTTTCAGGGCCAAGTGCCCCAGACGATGGAAGCCCTAACCGCCTTGCCCGGAATTGGGCGAAAAACGGCCAACGTGATTTTGGGCACATCCTTTGGGAAACCCGCCGTGGTGGTGGACACCCATGTGAAGCGAGTGAGCAACCGGCTGAAATTCACCACGAATTCGGAGCCCACAAAGATTGAGTATGACCTGCAAGGGGTTTTCCCTCGAAGTGAATGGATTAGGGGATCCCACCGGCTCCTCCTGCACGGGCGTTATGTGTGTCTGGCCCGAAAGCCGAAATGTGAGCGATGTGTCATCTATGATGACTGTCCCTGGGAAGGGAAACGGCCTGCAAAATGCTGAAAAGCATGACCGGCTTTGGAAAGCGGCAAGCCGTATGGGGGGGATCCACCATCGTCGCCGAAGTGCGATCGGTGAATCATCGCTATCGAGAGGTGGTGACCCGGTTGCCCAAGGGGCTGATGGGGCTTGAAGAAGAGCTCAAGGGTCTCGTCTATCAGCGGTGTCACCGTGGGAGGATCGATCTGAGTGTGGTCATGACGGGAGATCGTGAGACCCCGAAATTATTGAAGGTGGACCTCCCTGTTGCCAAACATTACTACCGAGTGCTTCGAGAGCTTCGCCAGGATCTGAAACTCAATGGGTCTATTGATGTCGCCTTCCTGGCAAGTTTTCGAGAGATTTTTAGTGTGGGGGAGAGCCCCATTGGGGAGGGCCAGGCGGGCAAGGTCATCAAGCGTTTGGTGGCCGGTGCGGTGAGGGATATGGAAAAGATGCGGCACCGAGAGGGCAGGACCTTGCTGAGGGATATCAGATATCGATTGGGAGAAGTTCAAAGAGTTCATGGGTTGATTCAACGTCGACTTCCACAAGTGGTTCGTGGGTATTTTCAGCGAATGAAGGCGAGGGTTGAGCAACTGGTGGGAAAGGAACCGTTTGATGAAAGCCGGCTTAATCAAGAGCTAGCCATGTTTGCCGATCGCTGTGATATCACCGAGGAATTGACGAGGTTAGAGAGTCATGTGAGCCAGTTTGAGATGATGGCTAAGGGCTCCGAGCCGGTTGGGCGGAAGCTCGATTTCCTGTTGCAAGAAATGGGGAGAGAAGTGAATACCATAGGCTCCAAAGCCAATGATGCCGAAATTTCCAACTATGTCGTGGAGGTGAAAAGCGAGCTGGAGAGGATCCGTGAACAGGTGCAGAATGTTGAATGAACGGTTTTGCTCCGGAAGGAGGCCGAGGGCCGGGAGGGCATGACGCGAAAAGGCATCTTAGTGGTCGTGTCGGGGCCATCAGGTGTGGGAAAGAGCACGCTTTGCAAAACCATGACCTCAATGGTTGCAGAGACGACGCTCTCCCTTTCGTATACGACTCGAAGGCCGCGGCCCGGGGAGCGTGATGGAATAGATTATTGCTTTGTTCAAGAGGACCGGTTTCGCGAGATGATCCAAAACCGAGAATTTGCTGAATGGGCTGAAATTTATGGGCAACTGTACGGGACCCCGCACAGCTCCTTGCGGCAATCGATGGACAGCGGAGTCGATGTCTTATTGGATATCGATGCGCAGGGGGCTAGGGAAATTATGAAACGGTTTTCAGAGGCGGTGTATGTTTTTGTTGTTCCTCCGTCACTGGAGACCTTACGAACCCGCCTTGTCCATCGAGCAGGAGACTCACCAGGCGAAATTCAGCGCCGGCTTCAGAAGGCCAGCGAGGAGATCCAGAATTATAAGTCCTATCATTATCTCATTCGAAACGATGATCTTGCACGGGCCACCAAGGAGCTTGAGTCGATCATTATTGCGGAACGGGTCAAAACGGACCGCATTGGTGTGGGGTGGCTGGTGGAAAAAAAGTTGCTTGGAGAAGGTGAAAGGAACACAGACTCACACGAAATGCTTGTCACCAAACAGGGGGGTCAGGAACATGATTGACACATTGCCGCTTCTTCCAGATGAAGGACCCGGTCAGTTTGATTCTCGGTATCGCATAGTTCTCGTTGCAGTCCAACGAGCGAAACAGCTGATGCAAGGGGCCAAACGGTCCCAACCCAGTAAGTATTCAAAGGACACGTCGATCGCACTCGAAGAAGCCCTGCAGGGAAGAATCGACTTTTTGGTTGGAGAGGAGGCCCGTCAGGCTATCAGGGAAGGAAAGCGAATGGTTGCACGGGAATTTGATCAGTCACTTTTGGCCGAAACCGATGAAGATGCCCGTGAGATCAAAAAACAATTAAGCGTCTATGTTGATGATTCGCCAAAGGAAGAGGTAAAGGAAGAAGTGAAGGAAGAGGTGAAGGAAACTGAAGGGTAGAGATCCGAGGGCGATGATGCCAGAGGGAAAGTTTCATGGGAAGCGCATAGTCCTGGGCGTTACGGGGAGTATCGCCGCCTATAAGGCCGTGTCCCTTGTACGGACATTGGTCCGGGAGGGGGGTGATGTGTCGGTGGTGATGACGGATTCAGCCACTCGGTTCGTCGCTCCTTTAACCTTTGAGGTGCTCTCTCAGCACCCCGTCGCTCGAGACCTCTTTTCCAACCATGAAGTGATGCCGCACCTCACGCTGTCCGAGTCAGCCGATCTTTTCCTCATCGCGCCGGCTACCGCGAACACGTTGACCAAATGCGCGCTGGGGTTGGCCGATGACCTCCTGAGCACCATGGTCCTGACGGCTCGGTGCCCGCTCATTGTGGCACCGGCAATGGATGGGGGCATGTGGGACCACCCTACAGTCGTTGAACACACCCGAGTCCTTCGAAACCGGGGAGTCATTGTTCTTGATCCGGAAGAAGGGCCACTGGCCTCCGGGCACCATGGGGTAGGAAGATTCCCAGAGGAAGAGAAGATCCTCGGGGCCATGATCTCTGTTCTTCTACGGCGGTGTGATTGGGCAGGCCACCGGGTGTTAGTGTCGGCCGGCCCGACGCGAGAGCCCATTGATGCGGTGCGGTTCATTTCCAACCCGTCGTCGGGGAAGATGGGCTATGCCCTGGCCCGGGCTGCTGCCGACAGGGGAGCCGAGGTAGTCTTGGTGAGTGGGCCAACGGGGTTGCCGAAGCCGGCGGGTGTCGATTTCGTGTCAGTGGTCACCGCTGAGGACATGCACCAAGCCCTGGCTGCCAAGTTTTCATGGGCGACTATGCTGGTCATGGCTGCAGCCGTTGGAGATTTTCGACCACGGTATCCCAGTCGGGATAAGATCAAAAAGAAGACATGGACCGGAGAGCCGGTGGAAGTAGAGGAAACGATTGATATCCTCAAAGCCCTCTCCCCCCAACGGACCCATCAACTCATGGTTGGGTTTGCGGCAGAGACGAGCAACCTGGTTGAGAATGGAAAGGAAAAGTTGGAACAAAAGGATTTGGATTTAGTCGTCATCAATTCAGTGGCCGGCCCTCAGTCCGCCTTTGGCGATGACACGAACGAAGTCATCCTTCTCACCCGAAACGGGGAAATCACTTGCCTTGACCGTATGCCCAAGCGTGCGTTGGCCGACCGGATCTTGGATAAGGTCCAAACGCTTACGGCTCGAGTCCGTCAGGATATCGGACGACCTTCCGTACAAGCTCGCTCGGTCTGATGGGGCTTGGCGGTGGAGAATGGTTCTTTACTCCGAGCGGAAGCGTAACCCCAGATAATATGCCTGGAACCCCCTCCGACTAGATTTTCGAGAAAGTGTACACGTTTAATTGGGATCTCCCAGAAAGGGTGGGGGTCAAAGTCTGGCGTATTGGAGGCTCACAGGCTCCTGTTGGAGGGCTTAGCGCCTTCACCACCCCCATTCGAATCCCACCCTCTTATTGGGCAATTGGGGGAGTCCTAGGCTCCACTCGGAGTTGCACTCCTGTTGGCGTTGTGGCGGAGAGGGTGGGATTCGAACCCACGGTCCCTTGCGGGACAACGGTTTTCGAGACCGCCCGAATCGGCCACTCTCGCACCTCTCCGATTGGTTTCCAGCCTTTTATTGGGCCAGGGTCGATTCTTGTAGGCGAAGTTCTTGAAAAAACGACTGGAGGATGGCACCGCAGGCCTCTTCAAGAACTCCACTGAGGACGGTGACTTGGTGATTCAGTCGTGGTTCTTCGTGGACCTGAAACATCGAGCCACAGGCCCCGCCTTTGGGGTCCATGGCACCAAAGACCAACCGTGGGATTCTGGCCTGGATGATCGCTCCCACGCACATCAGGCACGGTTCTAGGGTGACATAGAGGATGGTTTCGCTGAGTCGCCAGGTGCCAAGCTGGGACGCTCCCTGCTCAATGACGGAGATTTCCGCGTGAGCCGTGGGATTTTGCCGCTCTTCTCGATTATTGTGCCCCACCGCAAGGACATGTTCCTCACGCACCAGCACCGCCCCGACGGGTACTTCCCCTCGTGATGCCGCAACCCTGGCCTGTTCCAAGGCCAGTTCCATAAATTCTTCGTCTCTGGCATTCGAGGAGGGTTTCAAATCTTTACTTGTTATCAAATCTGGGGCCTCAACAAGTTTTGAAGCCACCAATACGTGGGGTTTGGAAAAAGGGAAGGGCATGGTACCATAGCCTCCGTGGCATGTATAGAAGACAACACATGTCCCTCGCGTAATTTCTCCGGTTACCTTTTCCCGAATTTTTCTTGCCTCTATTTTTCCTGGCGAGATGCCGTTTACTGTGAGAGTCGGGGTGACTTTTAATTCCCGTTTGATTCACGTTTATCTAGGGTGAAGACTTGGGTGTTGAGTCGGCTTTTCCTGAATGATGCCCCTTTGCACCCCGTGGGGGGTTAAGTTGTTGCTTGAGAATCAAAAGTTGTTCCTGGTCTTCTTTCAACTCGGGGAGTCGGTAACGGAGATCAATCTGAATGGTTCGCTCTAAGCATCGGGCGGCGGATATGGGGTCGCCCGTTCTTTGGTACAGTTTGGCCAAGAGTCGAAGGGCGGCTGATTCTCCTGGTTGGCTCCCTAGCTTAATGAAATGTTCGCTTGCATTGTTGAGGCACTTTTCTGCTTGCCGGAACTCCCCAGCCAAAAAGAAGGTTTTCCCAAGCTGGCTATAGGTATTCGCCAGGCCTTGTTCGTCACCGACCGCTCGATGGAGGTCAAGGGCTTGTTTGAAATGGTGAATGCCTGCCTCAAGCTGGTTGGTTGAAGCTTCTTGGAGAGCCAGGTTACTGTAGACAATCCCCAAGGCGCGTTGGTTGTTGA
Source organism: Nitrospinota bacterium (assembly GCA_022572725.1). Classification (GTDB taxonomy): domain Bacteria; phylum Nitrospirota; class Nitrospiria; order Nitrospirales; family UBA8639; genus JACZVJ01. Next base: position 42,051 of record JACZVJ010000001.1, read on the forward strand.
GTGGTTCCAAAAGGTCGATGGCTTCCAAGTAGTAGGCCCGGGCTTTTTCAAATTCCCCGGCATCCGATTTGACGTTTCCCAAATTGACGAGGGTTTCCCCGATCGTATTGGGATCCTGGTGAATCCTCTGGATATCGAGCACTTCTCGATAGCACCCTTCGGCTTCGGCGTGCTCACCTGAAAGGGCACACACGTTCCCTAAATTCCCAAGCGTGGAGGCAAGGGTTTCTTGGGTGTCTGTTGCTCGGGCTTCCTGGACAGCCTGAGCAAACCAAAACCGGGCTTGAGGGAGATTGCCACGGTGTAGATAAATCTGTCCTTGATGCGCGGCTTTACTGGGCATGATGGTTTCGCTTATAGGGCAATGAAGGGCAGCTTGCCTGTTTTTGGTCTTTGTGGTGCCACCAAAGGAATCGTAGAGTGAGAGGAAGTGAGCAAGAATTGTGGGCGAGGCCGGTACTTGAGGGGTTCGACTTTAACGTCGAAATGAATCCTTGTCTTTGACGATCTCTTCCAGGAGTCGATCGGCAAGTTTGGCGGCTTGACGGTTACGCCACCAGCGTTGTCCCATGAGGTACAAGGGAATGACGATAGCGCAAAGTATGAGAGCCCCCGTCCAGTCATTCATGCTGATAGTCTAGTCTATCTGCCCGGTAGCGGCAAGAATCAGGTGAGATCCATGGGTGCCTGTTCATAGGCGGGAAGCGGTGCTCATGGGTTGGTTGCTAGTCCTACATCAATGGAATTCTGGATTTTACTTCTCTCGTTAGTCGTTATTTTATTGGGGGCGCAAGCCTTCACCAATGCGCTCGAGCATTTGGGAGAGCGACTAGGGATTTCCGAGGGGGTCACCGGGTCCATCTTTGCGGCCGTCGGGACGGCCTTGCCGGAAACCATGGTTCCCATTGTGGCTGTGTTGGGGAGTTCGGGAGCCTTGGAAGTCCGCCATGATGTGGGTGTGGGCGCCATTTTAGGCGCCCCTCTTATGTTGTCTACCCTGTCTCTTTTTCTCATGGGAGCCTTTGCGGCTCAGGTCAGAGGGTGGGCTGGTCCGTTTTCCCCAGAGCCGACAGGGCTCAATCGGGACTTAAACTGGTTTTTGTTGGCCTTTGGGATCGGGATAGCTGCCGTCTTTATTCCCTTTGAGTGGAAGGTTGCCAGGGTATCCGTAGCCTTGGTGTTAACCATGATCTATGTCCTTTATCTGTTCATCACTATTCAGGCTTCGCGCGCGCTCGTAAAACAAGGACATGGAACCGAGGCCGATCAACCCCTTTACCTGAGCCGGATTGGCCTTCCGAAAAACTCCGGGACGATTCTCGTCCAACTCGTGATCGGGCTTGGGCTCATTATTGTGGGGGCCAAAGGCTTTGTCTTTGGTGTTGAGCATCTGGCCTCTTGGCTAGGGATTTCGGCTCTTGCCTTATCACTCCTGATTGTCCCGGTGGCGACGGAGTTGCCAGAAAAGGTGAATAGTATTATTTGGGTTCGTCGAGGCCGGGATACCTTGGCTTTTGGCAATATTACGGGAGCCATGGTGTTTCAGGGTAGCCTTCTGCCAGCCCTAGGGATTCTGTTGACTCCGTGGGCTCCGCGGAAGGAAGTCCTCTTGGGTATGGGGGTGACGGTGTTGGCTACCACCTATCTTCTCCTCCTCGTGCGACGGGGATCCTTAAAGCCCTATCACTTGGTTTGGAATGGCTTGTGCTATGCCGTGTTTGTCCTGATGGTGGTGATAATCGATTGACTGGGAAGAGTGTAACCTTCAACCAGGCTTCCGAGTGAAATGATGGCCAAGCCAAAGGTCTTGATGACCAGAAAAATCCCTGTTGAAGGCTTTGAGATCGTTCGGGGTTGCTCGGACCTGGAGGTGTGGGAGGGTGACGGGTCTGTCCCTCGAAGGATTATTATTGAAAAAATTCCCGATAAGGAAGGCCTTTTTTGCCTCCTAACGGATGAAATCGATGCGGAATTGCTGGATCGCGCCCCGCGGCTTCGTGTGATTAGCACGATGGCGGTGGGGTGTGACCATATTGATGTGCAGGAGTGCACCCGACGCGGGATCCCTGTGGGGCATACCCCGGATGTGCTCACGGAGAGTACGGCGGATTTTGCCTTCGCACTTCTGATGACCGCTGCCCGTCGGGTGGTGGAAGCCGTGGACTACGTGAAAGCGGGTCGGTGGGAGACGTGGAGCCCGACCTTGTTCCTGGGTCGGGACATTCATCGGGCGACCATAGGCATTGTGGGGTTTGGCCGGATTGGGAGAGCCATGGCCAGACGGGCGACGGGGTTTGGCATGCGGGTGTTGGTTTTCCATCATGAACCTATCAAGAGTGATGCCGAGTTTGGGGTGCGAGTGCAGCCAGGGGATTTGGATTTTGTTCTCAAGGATTCGGATTTTCTTACTCTGCATGTTCCTCTTACACCGGAGACCTACCACTTGATTGGGGAAAAGGAGCTCCAGCGTATGAAAAAGACCGCTGTGTTGATCAACACCGCCCGAGGGTCAGTGGTGGATTCCAAGGCGCTATACCAGGCTTTACGGGATGGGGGAATTGCGTATGCCGCGTTGGATGTCATGGAACCTGAGCCTATTCATATGGACGAGCCACTTCTCTCCCTCCCCAATTGCCTCATCGCTCCACACATTGCCAGCGCCTCCGTGGCCACGCGTGCCCAAATGGCGGTGATGGCAGCCGAAAACCTGAAGGCTGGGCTCCAAGGTGAACGACTCCCTCATTGCGCCAACCCTGAGGTCTATAGGACCAGATAAAGGCCATTATAGGCTTTTCACCAGGCTAGGAGGCTGTCCGAGATTAGATTGATCTACTACGGTTGCGCCGGATTTGGTCAGATTCTCCGATCCTTTTCGTTCAATAGGCCCCACTATTCGCCTCAAACGATCGAAAAATCTGTCTCAAACCGACACAACCTCGTGAAGATCACTAACCTCGGACAGCCTCCTAGAGTGGATTCTGCGCCATGAAGCCCTCGGTCGGGGGGAAACCCTTGGCGTTTGCCAGGGCCTTCGGGTTCCTCTATCAATTCTCCCCAGGGAAGGTATGTGAGTGGCTGGCGAAGGTGAAGCAGGTGACCCTCGTCAGAGCAGGAAAATGGTAGCAAGACCGAACGCCACTGACGACACAGCTTCCAGTCATGGCAAGAAAGACCGCCATTCCCAAGGCTAAAGCTGATGGATGGCTTGCACCCCTTGCATAAAAATACATAGCAAACCAAGCCGTCAGACCTACCAGGAGGCCGTTGAGTAAGACCCACCAGGCTTCTTTCGTCACTAAGCCTTTGGTTTTTCCTTCCAATAATTCTCCCAAGGTTAGACCTCGAAGGGTGACCGCTAGAGCCTGACGGCCTGTGTTTCCGAATTGTCCTGCTAAGACCGGTAAGAACACCGTCAATGCCACGACCTTGCCAATCGTGTGCTCGAATAGCCCAATGACAAAGGCTGCGACGAAGGCGGTGATAAGGTTAAGCTGTAACCAGGGTTGACGAAATTTCAGGCTCCGTTTCCAGGAGGTCGCTAATCGTTCTTCATCTTCGACGCGCCCACCATGCGGCTGGCTTGGGCGGCAATCTGAATGGTGTGCTCTTCGAACAGGGCATACCCTCGGACCAGCCCACCAATTGGCTGGATTCATCCCAGACTGGATACACAAGATAGTGGCTTCCCTCAGGGTAGTGTTGGGCCCGTTCCCACTGCTCCCTGCATTGACTCGGTGTTTGTGGAAGGATGGCTTGCCGCCGGTCTTCTGGAAACCTCTGCAAAATGTTCATGGTAAGGAGGGGTTGATCGTGGCCAATACGTTCGCGATGACGGCATCCGTTTCCTGACTCAGGAAAAGCATGGCGTCTGAGGGAGCCGGGCATTCCACTTCGGTCAGAAGACATCCGGCTAAGTCGGTCATCTGAAATTTGGGGGTGTCGGCGGAATGGGTGAGCTTGTCCGACATAAGCAATCCCTCCTTTGTCCTTATGGATGTGTTATGGAGCCCAAATTTATACAACAAGAGCATGGGAAGTGCGCTGCGATATTTTTTAAAAGGAGAAACAGGATCGTTTCCGTCCCGCGTGTTTGTTCTCGGGTTTTTTCAGTGAATCAGGGTTTCAGGGGGGATCCCGAAGGAGTGATGTCCATGGTAAGTCTTCCATTCCCTTTACCGCTCTAGGCCCATTCTTGTGGGTTTCAATTTGGAGAAGTCCGATCCAGTTGATGGAGCTTGAATACTCCACGATGGTGCTGTGCACGGACATTGTAGTGCTTTTGGATTTTCTATAGGATACGGTAATTTTTCTGGTGGATTCCGTATTGTCTTGAAGGGGCTATGAGGGAGACATGACCGAATCAGTTTTGACGTGCTTGGATATGGAGGGAGTGTTAGTTCCTGAGATTTGGATCGCAGTGGCGGAGGGGATGGGCGTTTCGGAGTTGAAAGTCACGACCCGCGATATCCCAGATTATGACGATCTCATGAAGCGCAGGTTAAAGATTCTTGCCGACCGGGGGATCCGACTCACGGACATTCAGCGTGTCGTGGCTGGCATGGAGCCGCTTGATGGAGCTGCCGAGTTCTTGGCCTGGCTAAGAAAACGGTGTCAGGTCATCATTCTATCGGACACCTATTATGAGTTCATTGGACCGTTGATGAAGCAGCTTGATTATCCCACCATCTTTTGTCATAGCTTGGAGGTGGATCATTCAGGGTTTGTGAGGAATTATCACTTGCGTCAGCGAGATCAAAAACGTCATGCGGTGACTTCTTTTAAAAACCTTGAGTTCCGTGTCCTTGCCGTCGGAGATTCCTACAATGATATTTCCATGCTCAAGGAGGCGCATGCAGGGGTCCTGTTTCGTCCCCCGGATTCTATTTGTGGTGAATTTCCCTTGTTCCCCGTGACGCGTTCCTATGCCGAACTCAAGGAGCAATTGGGCCGTGCGGGAAATCTTCTCCCTTAGGGAGGGTTAATCTGAATCGTGTCGGTAATCTCCGCTGATTTTCGGCCTGTCACGAGTACCCGGTTTCTTGCCATATAGGGCTGGCCCCACTTGCATTGACCCTATCGCTTCCTTCACTTTTAGGTAGGGTGACTCAGATATGGTCTGGGATTCGATATTTGGCCTTAACAGGACTTTGGTCCTCCATGACCTGTATCGTGGCCGTGAGGGGTTCGGGCTTCGGATGAGGATAATGAAGAGGGGCAATGGTTCATGATTGAGGTGAGGGATTGGGAAAAGGAGATATCGCATGATTCGAATAGTCAATAGTCATAAAGCTCTTTGGCTCCTCTTAGTACTTTTATGTGTCGGTCTCACAAGCTGCTTGGGTTCCCGAGATTGGTCCTATCCCCCCCAACCATCCGGGACTTACCTTGGGGTGACCGCTCAGCAGTCTGTCCCGGCTCGGCTTGTGGTTCTCCCACTGAAAGATCTTCGCGGAAGAGAGGTTCAGTCGGAATATTGGAGAGCCGCCATCCCCTTCATACCTTATGGCACGACTGCGTATGAACGCCCTGAAATCGCGGTTGAGCCGGAACCTGTGGATGTACTCACCTTTAACCCGACTCAGGACTTTGCTCGAGCCTTGGCGGATGAGGTTCGGGAGTCGGCTGTATTTTCTTCTGTGACCTTTGCAGAAGGGGGGAATATCCCATCTGCGGACTTTGTTTTACGGGGCAACCTGCATTCAACTCGGTGGGAGCGCAATATCACGACGTATTTGTTAGGACCATTTGGAACGGTATTCTGGGTGTTGGGTTTGCCTATGGGAAACACCACAACGACTGTGGGGATGGACTTGGAGTTGACTCCGGCCCGGGACCCGTCCAAGGTTTTATGGAGGTTTACCATGGAGGCTGAATGGTGGCAATGGGATGGCCCCTATTATGGGTTGGAGAGCGCTGTCCAGAGTTACCCATTGGCTCTCCAGGATGCCCTACGGCCGGCGGTGACAGATTTGGTGGAAAAGGCAGAAACACGAGCAAAATTCTTGCTACCAGAAGCCTAGGCCCTGAAAAGCTTGGGTAAGACCGATACTAAGGGTATGGGAGAACCGGTTCATTCTTAATTTGCCTTTCCAAGGGATCGATTCCCATTTTCATTGCATCTAATTGATCCTAAGTGGCTCGAAGCCATCCCTTTTGCTGGAGAATCGACATTCCAGTAAGCTTATGAAATCCTTAAGGACAGGGGCCTTCAGGTCCAAAAAGAAACTGCCGATAACTCTAATCAGCTTGCTGGTTCTGAACGGTAAGACTCTCAAAGCCAGGTCAACAACCAAGGCCTGGGAGATTGATGATGGGATGGTGTTTGGAAAGTTGAGGCTCTTTGGCAGTCGTGGTGTTTAATCGTGGCTGAGGTGGTGGTTTTTGTCACGGTTCCGTCCGAAAAAGAGGGGGTTTTCCTTGGACGAACCTTGGTTGAGCAAAGGTTGGTTGCATGCGCCACGCTCATACCCAACGTCCGTTCCATTTTTCGGTGGGAGGGGAAAATTTCCGAAGAACAGGAATGTCTTCTCATTTTAAAGTCGAGAACAGAGGTGTATGACGCTCTGGAGGCAGCGGTGAAGGCTCATCACAGTTATGACGTGCCTGAAATTGTTGCCCTCCCCATTTTGCAGGGATCGGCTGAATACTTAGCTTGGATACGTGAGATGACGAAGGACAAAATAAGGTAACTGCAATTAGGTGATTTGTCACTCGTCATTTAGGAAATAAAGAGTTAGAAAAAACCATTGACCCTAAAGGAACACCTCCAGTAAAGTATTTAAAGACTTGGGGTGAATCCCAGTACCCACTTGAGAGGGACCTATGAAATCCTCTGATGAGGCGTACACGGTAATGATCTTTCGGGGGGCTACCACCAATCCCCTTCAAGTTCGATTGCGAAAATCCACTTTCCGACGCGCCTTGATTACCGGCTTGGTTTTATTTGTTGTTCAAGCTGGAATTTTGGTCCATTATGTGGTCCAGACTGGGCAGGTTGCGGAGCTCCAGACCCTCCGGCAGGAAATCACTAAATCCCGGGATCAAACCAGTGTGTTTTCGGTTGCCGTAGATGGAATGAAGCAACAGCTTCTTGCTATGCAGCAGCTGAATCGTAAATTGCAAACCATGTTTGGCTTAGAACCTGGCCAGTTTGAGCAGGGCGTGGAATTAAATGGCCAAGGGGGGGAAGAGTTTCCCTATGACCATTCGGCTTATGGCGACCCTGCACCGATTCAAGGCAAAGGGATCTCCCCAGTTGACGGAGCCCTTCATGGAAAAAATTATCAGGCGAGTCTCGTTGCCAACATTGAGGCAGGGCTTGTTTGGCTGGAATACCAGACCTCTAGGGAGCAAAGAATTCTCGATAAGTTAGCAATTGTAGCTGGAGAACGCGTGGAGCGTTGGGCGGGTACTCCCTCTATTTGGCCTGTGAAGGGACCTATTACATCGAGATTTGGTCCTCGCATTTCGCCCTTTACCGGGAAAAAGGCCTTCCATTCCGGGGTTGACGTTGGGTCCCCACCTGGGAAGAAGGTAAGAGCCCCTGCGGCTGGAAAGGTTGTATTGGCGGCCTATGATACCCGGATGGGGAACTTCATACGGATTTACCACGGGCATGGAATTGAAACGACGTATGGGCACTTATCGAAAATTCTAGTGAAATATGGTCATAAGGTAAAACGTGGTGATGTCATCGCTTGGGTAGGAAGTTCTGGGAGATTTTCCACAGGGCCCCATCTTCATTACCAAGTTGCGGTAAACGACAAAGTCGTGAATCCCATTCAATATATCCTTGATTAGCTACTGGCTCTTTGTCCCTTCGGGCACACTTACCACAAAACAATTCTGGTTTCATTAAATTTTGGGCAGTATAAAAAACCGTTCCTTCTTTAATGCCTGGAAGAGGGCTAGCTCGCGGAACCTGCACGGTCCAAAGAGTTAGTGATCATACGCCTCGCTTTTCGATAACCTTCCTCCACTTCTTCCACAGATGAGATGCTTTTATGGGGGTCAGAATTATGACCTAAGGGTAATCCCTCAAAGTTTCCTCCTGGCATGGGACCAAAGGCCTAGCCAGGCCAATTGGTGGTAGGCCTTCTTTTGGCCAAGTTGGGTCTTCTTTTTGGTTGCCTTCTAGGGTCATTAAGCATAAGATTTCCCTATAGAAGTTTCCTTGCCTCCCCTGTGAGGAACTCTCACCTGGGGTAGATTGACAATTTTTAAAGGCCTCTGTTACGGTACTGAGAATCCTTGAGGGTTTGCTTGGGTAATTCAAAAGTTACGGTGGTTGATCGTTTAGGGAAGCTACTTAAGAGTTTAACCTGCGTTTAAGATAAAAAGGGAGGACCAACTATGAGTCTCGATTATGTGAAGTTCACGCCGGGTTTTGACAAATGGATGCCCAAGGAATACCGGGATATGGTTGAACATGGGCCGTTTGGCAAAAAAACCACTGTGTCACAAGTGGGGAGTTTTAAAGAGATCCTTGAAGAGCATCCCATGTGTGCGGGATGTGCGATGACGCTCTTTATCCGTTTAGCGATAATCGCATTTCCCAACCCAGAAGATACAATCACCGTTGGGACGGCAGGGTGTGGCCGGTTAGCCATTTCCCAGGCGGCTATTCCCTTTGTGTACGGGAATTATGGAGACCAAAATGGGGTGGCGAGTGGGCTGAGCCGGGGTCTTCGACTTCGGTTTGGGGATAGGCCAAAGGACGTCGTGGTCTTGGCTGGTGATGGGGGAATGGCGGATATTGGTTTTGCCCAAACCCTCCATTCCTGGTTCCGCAAGGAAAAGTTTACGACGATCATGTTAGATAATGAAGTGTATGGCAATACTGGGGGGCAGGAAAGTGGCATGACCAATAAGGGTCAAGTATTAAAGATGGCTCCCCTTGGTAAGAAATTCGAGAAAATGGACATGCTTGGCATGGCCAAAATAGCGGGCTGTGCTTATGTGGCCACCGTGGTTCCCAATAATCCGCGGCGCGTTGAGAGTGTGATTAAGAAAGCTGTTCTGATTGCTCGAGAAGTTGGGCCTACGTACATTCAGGCCTACACGTCCTGTAATATTGAATATGCCATTCCCACTGATAAAGTGTTGGAGGATTGCAAGGAGGTAGAGGACGATCGGTACAAATTCACGGAATATCTCACGGATGAAGCCAAAGAGACTCTTTCGGGTCTCTATGGCTACAAGGAATATCTCCCGAAGCCAGTTCCGGCAATTACAAAAAATTAGAATTCGGGAACGTGCAGGCTGAGGAGAAGATTAACGTACGGTAGAAGATTGGGCCCCTAGGAGGGTGAGGAGGAGGTTGAAATGGCAGTCCGATTTAACATCCGAATGGCAGGGGTTGGAGGGCAGGGTGTGGTCACTGGCTCCCATATATTTAGTACCGCTGTAATCAACGCCGGGGGTGAAAGTACCATTGTCCCGTTTTACGGATCGGAGAAACGAATGGCCCCTGTGGAGAGTTACGTGCGAGTATCGGATGAACCCATTTATGAAATTGGCGAAATTACTTTTCCCCATATCCTTTTGATTTTTCACCCTCAATGCATCACTCATGGGAAAAGCTATACCAATCCCTGGTATTTTGGATTGAAAAAAGATGGGGTCGCGTTGATTAATAATGTTGGGCCCATGAAACTTCAAACGGATCATGCGCAGGAGCTGGCCGACCTCAATGTAAAGATCTATTACCTCCCTGCGACGAAGCTGTCTCTCGAGGTGGCAGGGATTGACCTGGCGACGAATATGGCGATGGTCGGAGCTATTGGGGCCATTACCGGATTAACCAACATGGAGGCCTTAGAGCAAGCCGTGAAAGACCGGTTTCTTGGAAAAGGATTTGTCGTTTCGGGTGGGACGGCTGCCTTGGATAGCGTCGTTGAGCGGAAATTTAAGAAAAAGGCCGAATTAATTGGTAAAAATCTCGCAGTGGTGAAAGCAGCCTGGGATTTTGCAGAACAAAATGGTTGGGCTGCTACCCAAAAAACGACATCAACCGGACAAGCTGCGGCAACGGCCTAAAGGCTTGTCTGGGATAGAAAAAAAAGGAAGAGAGTTCAATGTATTTAGTTGCCAATATAAGCGTCGATATCTGTGCCGCCACGAGTTGTAAACTGTGCACCCAATTTTGCCCTGAAGCGAATACCATTCTTTACAATGATGAAGCAGGAAAAGAAAAGGGTCTCAGGTATGGATCAGCCTATGTTTCTGTGGATCGGTGTAAAGGCTGTGCGCAGTGTGTTTGGGTGTGTGACAATATGGCCAAACACAACGCCATAAAAATGGAAATGATTGACCTAATTGGAGACCAGGCCTTGACCGAAAATATTCATTATGGGGAAAAGTCGACAACTGCAACTTTAGCCAACCCGTTCCCGGGATAATCAGCCTTCTGGATGGTTTTCGAAAAAAAGTAAAAAGAAAAAAGGTTGGAGTGAAATGGTGAAAGCAACTGAAGGTGTGGAAGAAAAGATCATTGTACCTGGTCCAGCAGGGTTTCATCCTCCGTCAGCCGCCCAGTTGGGGGTGCTACCGCCGAACCCAGGCTATGGGTTGCGATACGGCCATGAAGTTGAGGAAGAGGAGGTCATGGAAGAATTGGCTCAGGTCATGTTGACAAGCCCAAACGCTACAATTTTCCCCGGCCCGTTGGTGCTCTGGAATTGGAATGACCATGCTGCGGACAAGGCCAGAGCTGTTCTGGAGATTGCAGCGCAGATTCCGGACGTCCTGATTATTCCCATGCCCGACTACCGTCCCAAATATCCCAAGGTTGAACCCGAGGAGGCGATAAACCCCAACCATCCCAATTTAACCATTTGGGGAAATAAGATCGAAGCCTGCATTTTTGTTGGTGTGCATTGCCATTATGCCAATCTGTCGCTCAAAATGATTCGGGCAGGGACCAATTGCTGCACCACTGCGTTGTGTGCTGAACAGGGGCACGAGGATGCGATGTTCACCATTCGGGACAGTGATGCTACTAAGCTGCGTCGGGTGGCCCAGGTTTTTAAGCGGGTAAGGGAGAAGATGGGTATCAAACTTCCCGAAGACGGGTGTAATGTACGGTTTACCTCCTATCAATCCCGCATTGCCGCGGGTGGGAAAACCCGCACGAATCCGCTTGATTTTACTCCAGGTGACCCAGTAGGTGGGTCCGCTGAAGGGTTTGGTCATAAGCCAGAGCATATGCAAGGTGAGGCGTAAAACATAGTTCAAAGTAAATTCCATAGAGGGGTTATGCTATGAGCGAAGCATTGGAAGCAGAAGTCAAAACCAATCCACAAGGGGATCCCATTACCAGCACGGCTGCAGCTCCGACAACCCAAGTTGCGAAGAAAGATCCCCATGGGGAAGCCAAGCGACAAAAAGTCGTATCTCCGGAATATATGTTTTTCGAGGCGCCCCGCGAACGAGAGTTCATTACTGGGAGTGAGTGTGCGAAGGAGGCTGTACGCCGGTCAAATGTGGATCTTTCTGTAGCGTATCCCATTACTCCCCAAAGTGAAACGATGCAGCTTATCGGGGTGTTATATGGCGAGGGCTATGTCAAGGAGTACTATCGGGGGGAAGAGGAATATGGAGTGATGTCAGCCATAGCCGGTGCTTCTCGGGCCGGCGTGCGTTGCTTCACGGCCACTGCTGGTCCCGGAACGCTTCGCGGAATTGAACCGATCGCCTCCTGGCCGGGCCATCGACTTCCCGCTGTCGCGATGTTTACCTGCCGAGTGGTCAATGCCCCTCTTGCAATTCAGCCCGATAACATTGAGATAACCTATCTTTTGAACTGCGGGATGATCCTTTTCCACTCTGAAAATCAGCAGGACCTCTTTGATTTCCTCATGAAGGCGTTCGTGATCAGCGAGAAGAACGACGTCACCCTTCCTGTTGGGGTCGCCTGTGATGGTTTTTTCGTGACCCATGCCCGTGGATATTGTTCGATGCCGGATCGTGGTCTCAAGCTGCCACCACGTGAAGCTTGGAGAGGGGCCGTCCCTGTACTAGATGCGGAAAACCCACCTGCTCGATTGTCGCGTGATGCGCCGGTTCAAAAGTCCAATTTCATGGCTTACAACATTCATGCGGTGTGGCAACAGGAAGTATGGGCTGCCGTTGAGCGCTCCCGGAAGTACATTGAACTCTATATGGGGGGGCTGGTTGAAGCGCAAAACTTGGAAGATGCGGAGGTGGTCCTTATTGCGTCGGGGAGTGCTCTTGCCCAATCACGGGAAGCGTTGCGCTTGTGTAAAGATAAAGGAATTAAGGCTGGGTTGATCAAGATTCGATCGTTGCGGCCGTTCCCCACAGCTGAGCTCCGTAAGTTATGCAAAAACGCTAAGCTCATTGTGGTCCCTGAGTTCAATTATGTGGGATGGTTGGCGAAGGAGGTGGCGACGGCAATTTTTGGATACTCAAAGGCCAAGATTATCGCTGGACCCCACGTCTACGGTGGGATGTCGATGCCTGTTGAAATGATCCTTGATGAAATCGTATGCGGGCTCACTGGAAAGAAATCGTCTTCCGTTCCCTCCTCCGACATTATGGGGGCGACGGAGGTTGATCCGGCAGAGGTTTCTCATTTCCTGCAAAACATTTAAAAGTCCTAAAGCCTTTCAGGAAATTTGCCCCATCCTATAGAATGTAAAAAGCCCGCCTCAAGATTCTTGAGGCGGGCTTTTTACTGTCCCGTGTATGTGGCCTGAAGGGGTAAACCTCATGTCTTTGGCCCCATCAGCCCGAGCATTTTATTTTTATCTGGTCTGGTGAGGGATCTCATATCTGGTGAATGCCGGACTCGATAAATTATTTCTTTTGTAGTCGATGAACATCCTCGTCACCAACGATGATGGAATTGAATCTCCCGGGCTCAAGGCCCTCGCTCAAGCCATGAAAAAACTTGGAGAGGTTTGGGTAGTGGCTCCAGAGCGCCCCCAAAATGCTGTCGGACGGGCCATCACATTGCATAAGCCCCTCAGGCTAAAATATGTGAAAAAGCGGACCTTTGCGGTGAATGGCACCCCTGTCGATTGTGTTACTCTTGGGTTTGGGCAACTGTTAAAGGATCAACAGCCCGGCTTGGTCATCTCGGGTATTAACAAAGGGTTGAACCTGGGTGATGACGTGACCAATTCGGGCACGGTAGCGGCTGCGTTGGAGGGAGCAATACGTGGCATTCCCTCAATTGCAATTTCTCTAGATGGTCAAAGGGTTTTTCGGTACAGTGTGGCTGCCCTCGTGGTTCAACGAGTGGCTGACATGGTGCTTCGTTTGGGCCTCCCACCGGATACGTTGTTGAATGTCAATGTTCCGGATTTGCCACTCGGTGGCATCAAGGGAGTGAAATTCACTTCCCTGACTCGACGTCGCTATAAAAATCCGGTTATTGAAAGAACGGATCCCCGAGGTGGGAAGTATTATTGGATCGCCGGGGAACAAGTCTCCTGGAGGCGTTACCGGGATTCGGATTTAGAAGCCGTTACCGAGGGTATGGTTTCGATTACACCCCTTCATTTTGATATGACGCACTATCAGGCGTTAAAGTCTCTCAAGAGCTGGGAATCGGATTTACATAGCTATTTGAAAGGGAAAAAAGAGAAAATTCCTTTTGTTTCTCGAATGAAGAGCCGATGACAAATATGGGTTTTTGAGCCGTTCAACTGGGGTGTTTCGGAGTCTATAGAGTCCGCACACAGCCTCATCGATCTCAATGTTTCAAGAATTATATCAATGGATGTTGTCGTGGTCAGATTCACCCTATGCCATTCCTGCGCTTTTTTTGTTAGCCTTTGCCGAATCCTCTTTTTTTCCGATTCCCCCCGATGTGCTGCTGATGGCCCTGACCCTTGGGCAACCCGATTCTGGGATGTACTATGCGGCGGTCACGACCGCGGGATCGGTGTTAGGTGGCATGTTTGGGTATGCCATTGGGTGGACTGGTGGGCGTCCCCTTCTTAGAAGGTTTATGGGAGAGGACCGGGTCAACTTGATTCACCAGGCTTTTGCGCGGTATGAGGGTTGGGCCATTCTCATTGCCGGCTTTACGCCGATTCCATACAAGGTGTTTACCATTGGAGCGGGTTCCTTCTACGTCAACTTCAGGGTGTTTGTCCTCGCGTCTGCCGTGAGTCGCGGCGCACGATTTTTCTTGGTGGCAGGAGCCATTCAACTCCTCGGACCGTGGATGAAAGAACTGATTGAGCAATACTTCAACCTCTTTACCATTCTCTTCATCCTCCTTTTAGCTCTTGGATTTCTGGTCGTGCGGGTTCAAGCCCGAAAGGCTTTGAAAACCAGTTCTCCCTAAGTAGAAAACACGGAAGCTCCGTGAAAATCTACAATACCCTGACCAATAAAAAAGAAGCTTTTGAACCGTTGGAGAACAACCTCGTTCGAATGTATGTCTGTGGAGTGACCGCCTATGACGACTGTCATCTTGGCCACGCTCGTAGTGCCGTCGTGTTCGACGTCATTCGTCGATATCTCACCTTTCGTGGATACCAGGTGAAATTTGTTCGAAATTTCACGGACATTGATGACAAGATTCTGAACCGCGCAGTGGAGGAGGGAATCCCCTGGAATGAAGTCTCGGCCAAATATATCGAAGCTTACTCACATGATATGAATCGTCTTCAGGTGAGTATTCCTGATGTGGAACCTCGAGCAACCGACCATATGCAAGAGATTATTGAAATGATTAAGGCCTTGGTTGAAAAGGGCCACGCCTATCGAATCGATGGTGATGTCTATTACCATGTTCCCTCTTTTGAAGGTTACGGTCGGTTGGCACGCCGAAACCTGGATGAGTTGCAGGCCGGCGCTCGAGTGGAGGTAGACGAGCGGAAGCGAGATCCCATGGATTTTGCCTTGTGGAAGGGAGCCAAGCCAGGAGAACCAGCCTGGCAGAGCCCCTGGGGGCCCGGTCGCCCAGGCTGGCACATCGAGTGTTCGGCCATGTCCATTCGGCACCTGGGAGAGACGTTTGATCTCCATGGCGGGGGAAAGGACCTCATTTTCCCACATCACGAGAACGAAATAGCGCAATCCTCCGCTGTGACGGGAAAGGCATTCGCAAAATACTGGTTGCATAATGGCATGGTCACCGTGGATGAGGAGAAAATGTCCAAATCCTTGGGTAATTTTTTTACGATTAAGGACATTTTTGCGAAGTCGAATTCCTCAGAATCCATCACAGCAGAAACCCTACGATATTTTTTGCTTTCGACTCATTATCGGAGCGATCTCAACTTTTCAAACCAAGCGGTCTCGGCGGCGAAAGCAGCTCTCGATAACCTCTATGGACTATTTCAACGGCTTGAAGAACCGACCTGCGGGGAAACAGCCGATACAAAGTCGTTCCAAGGGATGATTGAGGGGTTTAAAAGTGCCTTCCTTCACGCCATGGATGATGACTTCAATACGCCGAAAGCGTTGGGTGAATTTCAACGGTTGAGGAGTGAGGTAAATGGCTACCTTCAATCCGGTTTATCGAAAGGGTCTCGAAAGAACGTACTGGAAACCTTTCCGCAATTGGGGGAGCCCTTGGGGCTTTTTCAGATGGCGCCAAAGGAGTGGGAGTTTCGTCCCATGAGCTTTGCCGTTACGCAACCTGGCTTGCAGGCCGATTCGGGCCAAATATTGACTGATGATTGGATTGAGCGACAAGTTCAAAAGCGGGTTGAAGCACGAGAAAGGAAAGATTTTGCGACCGCCGACCAAATTCGGAAAAACCTGGCCGCCCAAGGGATTACCATCGAGGACCGTCCGGACGGGACCAGCCGTTGGAAACGGTGATCCGCAAGAGCTGCTTTATGGGGTGCATCCGATCGCCGAGGCTCTTAGGGCTGGGGGTCGAACTTTCTTGCGGATCCTGGTAATTCGTCAGGATCGTCGATTTGCAGAAATTTTTCGGTTGGCCCGGTTGAGGCAGGTTCCTGTTTTTGTGGAGCCCAGGTCCCACCTTGATAGATTGGTGCCTCAGGGATCCCACCAAGGCGTTATTGGACTGGTGGCCTCAAAACGCTATGCCGATGAAGAAGAATTGCTCGTCTATGCCCAACGACAACGTGATGCCCCGTTCTTGCTGGTTCTTGATGGGGTGGAGGATCCGCAGAATCTTGGGGCGGTGTTGAGAACAGCGGAAGCGGCGGGGGTCCATGGGGTCTTTATCCCGGATCGGCGGTCTGTAGGGCTGACGGCTGGCGTGGCTAAAGCCTCTGGCGGGGCCCTTGAGCATATTCGGGTCGCTCGTTGTCCGAATATAGGAAAACTCGTTCAACGTTTAGAGGAACTCAATATCCCAGCGTATGCCTTGGATCCTCAGGCCGAACGATCGTATACCGACCTGGATTTCTGTGGGCCTGTGGCGTTGGTTTTGGGTGTTGAAGGAAAGGGGATCCGACCGGGTGTCCTAAAGAAATGCGGGGACCGAATTAGGATCCCAATGGGTGGGCAACTTGCTTCGTTGAACTTATCCGCTTCTGCGGCAGTGGTGATATTTGAAGCCGTGAGACAGCGACGACTAGCCGCGTTTTCTCATCGACCTATTTAACCTGAATGAGCCCTTCCTGAATGGCCGCGTTGAGGAGTTGAGCGGCGTTGGAAACGCGCACCTTCTTCATCATGTTGGCCCGGTGAGCCTCAACAGTTTTGACACTGATTTTGAGTCGTTGAGCGATTTCCTTATTTTTAAGGCCGGACCAAATCAGTTGAAGGATTTCTTGCTCCCGGTCGGTCAAGGCCTCCGGACGTTTCCGTTTCAAGGAAAGGGCTTCTCGTCTTTTTGCCTTGCCTTGCACAGCCATAGGTCACCGGAGTTTTGCTCAGGATGAAATATCTAGGTAATATTAGCAATCTCCTGAGTCAAAGTAAAGGCTGGACAGTACGTAATTTACGCCATGTCTGCCCGCCGAAGGTGCTGCGAAAGATCTGTGCATGGTGACCTCACCCTGGCTGTATGTCTCAGTTTTTGCCATCGGAACAATAATCGGAAGCTTCCTCAATGTCTGTATTTACCGCCTTCCCAAGGGTCAGTCCATCATCCGGCCGGGCTCAACCTGCCCTGCTTGCTCTAGGCCAATCCCCTGGTTTGACAATATTCCCCTTGTGAGTTTCCTCCTGTTGGGAGGCCGGTGCCGGCAATGCCATTTTCCTATTTCCCTACGCTATCCTCTCGTCGAACTGATCAACGGGGTGGGGTACCTCGCGATCCTGTGGCAGTTTGGATGGACCGGCGCCTCCGTGGTGTATGCGGGTTTCTTCTCCGCCCTGGTGGTCATCACTTGGATTGATTTCGATCATCAAATCATTCCGGATGTCATTTCCCTACCGGGAATTCTCCTAGGCCTTTTGGCTGCGGCCACCCTTCTCCCCATAGGATTTCTGAGTTCCGTGGCTGGAGTTGTTTTAGGAGGGGGCGTTCTCTGGGCTTTGGCGGCAGTGAGCCCTTATCTCTTCGGGAAGGAAGGGCTGGGTGGAGGCGACATCAAGTTCCTGGCGATGATCGGGGCCTTTTTGGGGTGGCAGCAGGCATTCCTGACCCTCATGATCGCCTCTGTCGTTGGAGCGTTAGTTGGAGTGTCTCTCATACTTTTCAAAGTAATGAAGAGAAAACAGTACATCCCCTTTGGGCCTTTTCTCGCCCTAGGTGCGGTATTGACCTTGTTTTTTCATTCGAACCTTCTTGGTTGGTATTTCAGGGCCATTTGGTAAACCTGAAAAAGTGAGGAGGGTGAAGAATGTGTGCGGCCTCATCCTGTCATTCAAACCCGGGCATTGAATTTTACACGGAGTGAGAATTTGATCTCCCGAATCAAGAGAGAAAACTCCAATCAGCTTCAACTTTCTTACGGAAGGCAAAATGGCTACACTCTGACGGAAATTCTTATCACGCTGGGAATTATCGCTTTGGTTGGAATGCTGAGCGGAGGGTGGCTGGCCACTCAAATACCTCGTTATAGCCTGAGTGGAGCGGCTCGTCAGGTACGGTCGGATTTTCTTGCGGCAAGAATGCAAGCGGTCAGTGAAGGGAACAAATACCGGATTACTTTTCTGGATGACCGTCGATATACCATCCTGGATGATGATAATAATAACGGGAGGGCTGACCCCGGTGAGCGTGTGGAATCCCGAGATATCCAGGCTGAGTATCCTGCAGTCACCTTAAGCTCGACGAACAATCCGATTTTTCATCCAAGGGGGACGGCCTCGAACTTGGCAACGGTGACCGTCACGAATGAAGCTGGATCCAGGACCGTGAAAGTGAGTATCACCGGTCGTGTGAAAATCAGCTCTTAGTTGGAATGAGGCTAGGTGGTTGCAATAGGGTTGCCTCCCCAATAGGCCCGCTAAGGGACCGTCGTGGGTTGACGTTGGTGGAGGTCGTGATTGCCATGGCGGTGGTCTCCCTCGCCCTGTTGGCTCTTTCTGGGTTTTCCACTCTGGCCATAAAGGGGGCGTCCTTTGGCAAACATATCACGACGGCAACCACGTTGGCCCAGGCAAAACTCGAGGATATTCGAAGAGCAGGGTACAATCCTGCACTGGCGAGCAACTCCACCTCCGTTGAATCCTACACCTCCCTTCCCGATTTTCCTTTATACAAACGGGAAGTCTTCACTGAACCCAACATCCCAGCCTCTGGAATGCAAACAGTCACGGTCACCGTGTACTGGAAAAATGACGCACACTCCGTGGTTTTGTCTACCATCCTCACACCATGAGTTTTCTTAAAGAACTCAGGAATCAGGGAAGCCAGGCCGGGGTGACCCTGCCGGAGCTGATGGTTGCGCTGGCGATCAGCATGGTGACTCTGGCTGCTATTTACACGATTCACGTGATGGAGGTGAAAAACCAGCTGGTCCAGGAGGACGTGGTGGCCATGCAGCAAAATGTCCGGGCAGCGATGGATCTGATCAGTCGCGAACTGAGAATGGGAGGGTACGATCCACGTGGGGTGAATCGTGACGCCATTTCCTCCAATGACTTTGTCGGTGTAGCCTATCATCCCACGCAGCTTCACATACAATCGGATTGGAATGGAAACGGTACGCCGACTGACCCGAATGAATCCATTGTCTACATGTATGATCCAAAAACTCTCACGCTGCGAAGGCGCACCGGGGGAGGGGGGAGGCAGCCGGTCGCCGAACATATCGAGTCCTTTACCTTTCAGTATTTGGATGGTCAGGGCCAACCAACCATGAGCTCAGCGAGCATTCGAGCCATTGAGATCGGAATTACGGCGCGGACAGAGCACCCCGACCTCCGCTACCCCAGAAATAATGGCTATAGAACATTCACGTTGAATACCCGGGTGACCCCGAGAAATTTATCCTGATGGGGATGAGTGTCTTTGGGGTTTATGGAAAAATGAGAAGCCAGTCACATACAGCTATTCAGTCATCGGGAGAGAAGGAGCGTGGTATAGCCTTAGTGGCTTCACTGCTTTTGGTGGTAGTGGTGGGAATCGTAGGTGCAACAGTCCTCGAAACGACATCGACGGAGATTAAGATTAGTGGGAACTATAGGGAGGCTGTCCAAAATTTTTACGCTGCTGAAGCGGGGATTGCAGAGGGACAAGCAAGATTACGCGGGATGCAAGAGTCCGGTTCAGGGTTAATAGGAGACCCTGTGGTTGGGTACAATCCCCGGTGGTCGGCCTATATTCTCACTTCCTCAACCTGGGCCCCAGGAGAGGATCCCGGCTACTCCACTCTGGATACGAATTTTATCCCAACTCTTGCCTCTCAGACGAGTACGATCATTCAGCCGAATAGCCTCCAGTCCTCTTTGACCTATTGGGTCAAAATCAAACATAAGACTGAATATGATGCTGAACAAGCTGGACACCGCAGTGGTACACCACATTATGTTGATGGAGATGGAAGCTTATCCATGCACAATGCAGCCAATGTAGGCAACGCCGTGTATTATGGATATCCCACAGCGGAGGCCGAGGTCCCGACCCAGTTTACGAGTCCGGCGTCGGGCACCTCTTTCCCGGTCGAACTCCTGAGAGCAGTTGGGGGGAGCACCCGCAATGAAACAACGATCCAAGTAGAACTGGTCCATCCCCCAGGACCAAACCCGATCGGGGCTCTTTACGCCTTAGGCCCGGTAACCCTCACCGGTCTCTCGGGTATTATCAGTGGCGATGACCGTTGTGGAGTCGTGCCTGGTATTCCTCCGGTGTATACCCGCGCCCCAGCTTCGACAACGGGGACTCTGACTTTTTCAGGTGTACCCCCCCCCGTGCAGGGTCCAGTTGAAATTGGTCTCTCTGGAAATATAGGTGAGCTTAGGCCTGGTTCGATGGTCATCATGTCCGACCAAATGAACCAAAATTTCGGCAGCCCCACCGCCTACCTGACCCTGTATTCTGATACCTCCAATCCTGGAAACCCTGGGGGGCTGATCATTCGGAATGGGATTGGATATGGAATCCTGTTGGTTGAAGGTGATCTAACTTTGGAAGGTACCTTCACCTGGAATGGGCTGATACTCATCACCGGACACCTCCTGTTGAAAGGAGAGGGGAAAGGGATTGAGATTCGTGGGGCTATCTGGGCTGGCCAAGTCACGGACCTTACAGGGATCTTTGACATCCAATTTGACAGTTGTCAGGTGAAAGCTTCTCTTCTTGCCCAGCCCTTAAAGGTGAGGAGTTGGAAAGAGGAGTTCTGAAATGTTCGGCACGGGGTGGGGAAGGGGGAGGAGTTCAATCTTGAAGTAAATATAGAAACTGGTGTCTAAAATCGTGGCTTGCCAGTTTTCCATAAGTTTCCTAAGCCATTGACTTTTAACCATATTTTCACTTATACAAGACCACAGAACATTCCAACTCCGTTTTTTTTACTAGGGTGACCTTGGGCCTTTCGTGGTTCTAAAAAATGGGCCTTTCGGTTGATTGCGTCGCAGAGATATTCTCCCTAAAATCATATTTTCTGTGTTTTAAACAGTATACCTCATTTATCTCAAGGTAGGTCTCATCATGGCAAAGGTGCTTGAAGGTCCTGGTATGGGTTTATTGACAAAGTGGGGCCTCCTCACCCCTCATTGCGTTGTGGTTGGCTCTGCCGAGGAATTCGACAAATTGGCTGAAGCCAACGATTGGCTGAAGAAAAACCAGTTGGTCGTCAAAGCCCATGAGGCGCTGGGCTCTCGTTTTAAGCTAGGATTGGTGAAGGTCGGGCTGGATTTAGCTGGAGCCAAGGCTGCGGTACGTGAAATTTTGGGGCGGAAAGTTGAAACGTTGACGATAGACCAAGTCATTGTCTCGGAGGCTGTGGATCACAAGGAAGAGTATTATGCCGCTGTGAAATCCACACGTGATGGGGCAGACATCATGGTCGCCAACTGCGGTGGGATTGAGGTGGAATCGAATTGGGACCGGGTGAAGCGGGTTTCTGTCGAGGTTGGAGACTCACCCACTGACCAGGCGCTTCAATCTCTCGTGGAGGAGGCTGGGTTTTCCGGCTCGCTGGCCTCCAAGATGGCGGAGTTTGCCAAGAAACTGTTCGCGTGCTTCGACAACGAGGACGGGCAGTATTTGGAAATCAATCCTGTTGTTCAGCGCCAGGACGGCGAATTGGTGGCCCTGGATGCGGTCACGCTTTTGGATGGCGATGCCAAGTTCCGTCATCCTGATTGGAATTTTCCCTTTGCTGCTGAATTTGGGCGGGCCTATACCACCAATGAGAAGGAAGTCATGGCGGTGGATGCCAAGGTAAAAGGGTCGGTGAAGCTCATTGAAATTCCCGGTGGGGATACTGCCATGCTGCCTGCGGGTGGAGGGGCCAGTGTCTATTACTCCGATGCGGTGGTAGCTCGGGGTGGGAAGCTTGCTAATTATGCCGAATATTCCGGCGATCCCCCTGACTGGGCCGTGGAGGTCCTAACGGAAAAGGTGTGCTCGCTGCCCGGCATCAAGAACATCATTGTCGGGGGGGCCATTGCCAATTTTACGGACGTCAAAAAGACCTTTGGTGGAATAATCAACGCATTTCGCAAAGCCAAGTCAGAGGGGAAGCTGAACGGCGTCAAAATTTGGGTGCGGAGGGGAGGCCCTAACGAAAAAGAAGGCCTAGCCGCCATGCGGGCGCTCGGTGAGGAAGGCTTTGATATTGAGGTGTTCGATCGCCAAACACCACTGACCGATATCGTGGATATGGCCTTGACCAGGAAATAATTTGGCCCATCATCCCTTCGCCTTAGGGAAGGAGAAGAGGGAATGAGAGAAATTCCATGAGCATTCTTGCCACTAAAGATACCCACGTGGTGATTCAAGGAGGACTTGCAGGGGTCAATGCTGCTCGCCGCATGGCGGAATTCCGCTACATGATCAAAGAGCCGTTGAACGTGTCCGCCTTCGTGTACCCTCCCGATGCAGGAAAGATGAACGAAGTGACCTATGGGAGTGAGTTACTGACCATTCCGATTTACAAATCGGTTGCCGAAGCCACTTCCAACCACCCGGAAATTAATACGAGTCTCGTCTACATTGGAGCGGATCGAGCCTATGCAGGTACGAAAGAAGCGTTGGATAACTCCAACATTCAAACCGTGTCCATGATCACGGAAGGGGTGCCGGAAAGGGATGCCAAGCTCCTCGGAAAGCATGCTCGGAAGTTAGGCAAAATCTTCAACGGACCGTCTTCTATCGGGGTAATTTCGGCGGCAGAGTGCCGATTAGGGGTCATTGGCGGTGCCTTTGATAATTTGGTCGCCTGCAAGCTTTACCGTCCGGGTTCTTTCGGGGTCATCACGAAGTCAGGGGGATTGTCGAACGAAATTATCTGGATCTGTTCTCAGTTCGCTGACGGGATTACAACGGCTATTGGAATTGGAGGGGATGCCTATCCAGGGACCGATTATGTCACCTACCTCGAACTGTTCGAGAAGGACCCCCAGACCAAGGTAGTCGTCATCGTCGGTGAAATGGGTGGGGACTTAGAAGAGGGGGTGGCCGAGTGGTATGGCGCCCAGAAACGACGCATCAAATTATTGGCGGTTGTGTCCGGGTTTTGCCAGGAGAGTCTGCCGAAAGGGATGAAGTTCGGCCATGCCGGCGCAAAGGAAGGGTTGAAAGGGGAAGGGTCCGCCCGTGCCAAGTCTGAAGCTCTTAAAAAGGCTGGGGCGATTGTGCCGGACACATTCGGGGGCCTGGGCTCCGCAATTAAAAGTACGTATGACGAGTTGGTGAAGAGTGGTCAGGTTATACCGGTGCCGGAGCTGAGTCCTGCCGATCTTCCAAGGCTGCCAAAAACCATCGAACAGAGCATGAAGGACGGGGAGGTTCTTGTCACACCTCTGATCACAACCACCATCAGTGATGATCGTGGAGAGGAACCCTTGTACGAAGGATACCCTGCCTCAGAGTTGATCAATAAAGGATACGGGATCCCTCATATCATTGGATTGCTGTGGGATAAGCGTCTGATTTCAAAGCAGGATGCCGAAATCATTAAACGAATTCTTATGTTGTCCGCCGATCATGGCCCCTGTGTCAGTGCGGCATTGACTACCATCATTGCCGCGTGTGCCGGAATCGGATTATCACAAGCGGTTGCTGCTGGGATGATTATGATTGGGCCGCGGTTTGGCGGGGCGGTGACGGATGCAGGCCGCTGGTTCAAACATGCCGTTGAACACAATATGACCGTGGACGAATTCCTAGGCTACATGAAGAAAAATGTGGGCCCCGTTCCAGGAATTGGCCACAGGGTCAAAAGTCTCCGAAATCCGGACAAGCGGGTAAAGGAGTTGGTCTCGTACGTGAAAAGTGTCGGAATTCCGACCCCTCACCTGGATTTTGCCCTGGAAGTGGAAAAAGTTACGGCAGCCAAAAAAGACAACCTCATTTTGAATGTCGACGGAACGATGGCCGCAGTGCTCGTGGATCTTGGGTTCCCGGTCGATAGTTTGAATGGATTTTTCATTTTGGCCCGGACCATCGGGTTAATAGGACATTGGACTGATCAAAAACGACAGGGGAGCCGGCTGATTCGACTGTTTGATTACCTCGTCAATTATGCGGCGCCCAAACGGAGAGAAGTCCCACCGTTGCAGTAACCCTTAGGTCCTCATAGCCTCCGATGCTGGGGTTTTGTTCCTTCACCGGAAAGACTTGGAGAAAAAGATATGTCGATAGAACTGGTAACTAAACTCTATGCTTCGATGCCGGCGGCAGTCGAAAAAGGCCGAAAGAAATTCGGGCGTCCGGTAACCCTGACAGAAAAAATTCTGCTGGCTCACACTGACAACTTAGATACCCAGGTGTGGGAACGGGGAAGAGCCATGTTGGCCTTACGGCCTGATCGGGTTGCGATGCAAGATGCCACAGCGCAAATGGCCATGCTGCAGTTTATGCAAGCCGGGAAAAAGAGGGTGGCCGTGCCGAGCACGATTCACTGTGACCATCTCATTCGGGCCGAAGTGGGGTCGAAAAAGGATCTACTTCGGGCTATGGATGAAAATCGGGAGGTCTATAACTTTTTGGCATCTGCCGCCAAGAAATATGGGATTGGGTTTTGGAAGCCGGGAGCTGGAATCATCCACCAAGTGGTGCTGGAAAATTACGCGTTTCCTGGTGGGCTGATTATCGGAACCGACTCTCACACCCCAAATGGTGGAGGATTGGGAATGCTGGCCGTTGGCGTCGGTGGGGCTGACGCGGGTGAGGTGATGGCTGGACTGGCGTGGGAGGTCCTGCATCCCAAGCTCATCGGGATAAAACTCACGGGCAAACTGAACGGGTGGACCTCCCCAAAAGATGTCATCCTTTATATCTGTGGATTGCTGACGGTGAAAGGCGGCACCAACAAAATCGTAGAGTACTTCGGTCCAGGAGCGGGAACGATCAGCGCCACTGGAAAGGGGACTATTACCAATATGGGAGCTGAATTGGGTGCCACGACCTCTATTTTCCCGTTCGACCAAAGCATGGTGAATTATTTAACCCTCATGGAACAGCCCGAGATCGCCCAACTGGCGGAGGCCAATAAGGATATGCTGGTCGCTGACCCGGAGGTGTACGAGTCCCCGGAAAAATACTTCGATCAAGTTGTGGAAATCGACCTTTCAACGCTTGAACCCTATATAGTTGGTCCCCATACACCCGATCTCGCAAGGCCTATTTCCAAAATGGCGGCTGAGGCGAAAGAGAAGGGATATCCACTCGAATTAAAGGCTGCCTTGATCGGAAGCTGTACGAACTCTTCTTATGAAGACATTGGGCGAGCGGCACACATCGCGAAGCAAGGGTTGAAAGCCGGGTTGAAAGCCAAGACCCCCTTCCTGGTTACTCCTGGTTCTGAACGGATTTATCACACCATGAAGCGGGAAGGGTTTATGGAAACCTTCGAGGAAATGGGTGGCACGGTTCTGGCCAATGCCTGCGGTCCGTGCATTGGTCAATGGAAACGGGCGGGTGGAGTGAAGGGGCGGGCCGATTCAATTGTCAGTTCGTTCAACCGGAATTTTCCGGGTCGTAATGACGGCATCAGCGATACGTTGTCATTTCTCGCCAGCCCGGAGGTGGTGACGGCTTATGCTTTTGCTGGGGATTTAGGATTCGATCCCATCAATGGGACCATTACAACCCCTGATGGAAAAGAACTGAAATTCGAACCGCCACAAGGAGATGAATTGCCTAGAAATGGATTTGCGAAGGGGGAGGAAGGATTCGTTCCTCCGGTGGAAGATGGAGAAGGAGTGGAGGTGGACCTCCCACCGAAAAGCGAGCGGCTTCAGTTGCTGGAGCCCTTCCCTCGTTGGGATGGAAAGGATTTTGAGAAACTTCCCCTGTTAATTAAAACCAAAGGTAAAACGACGACGGACCATATTTCCCCTGCGGGTCCCTGGCTGAAGTATCGGGGGCACCTGGACAAAATCAGCGATAACATGTTCTTGGGCGCTACCAATGCTTTCTCAGATGAGCCGGGAAAGGGCACCAATGTGTTGACCGGGGAAGCCGGTCTGACCATGGCTCAGATCGCGCGGGAGTTTAAGGCAAAGGGCATCGGATCGATTGTCGTCGGTGATGAAAATTATGGAGAAGGAAGCAGCCGGGAACATGCGGCCATGTCTCCGCGGTTTCTCGGAGTCAAGGTGGTGTTGACCAAAGGCTTTGCTCGGATCCACGAAACCAACCTCAAGAAGCAAGGCATTCTTCCCCTCACCTTTGCTGACACCAAAGACTACAACCAAATTGATATGGAAGACCGGTTCAGCGTGACGGGAATAAGCGAGCTGGCACCCGGTAGACCAGTCCGTGTCACCATCTCTAAAAAAGATGGGAAGGAAATCTCAATCCAAACACACCACAGCATGACAGAACAGCAGATTGCGTGGTTCAAAGCTGGCTCGGCGTTGAATGCGCTGAACTAACAAGATGCTAGAAGAGGAAATATCATGACGACCACAGCATCAAAAATTATTTATACGAGAGTCGATGAAGCGCCTGCACTGGCGACCTATTCTTTTCTCCCGATTGTCAAAGCCTTCACAAGGGCGGCCGGCGTGTCCGTCGAAATGAGGAATATTTCTCTGGCAGGGCGAATTATCGCCACCTTTCCCGAACATCTGACTGCGCAACAAAAACAATCGGACGATCTGGCCGAATTGGGGGAGCTCGTCAAGACCCCGGAAGCCAATATCATCAAGCTGCCCAACATCAGCGCCTCGATTCCCCAAATGAAAGCCGCCATCAAGGAATTGCAGAGTCAGGGCTACAAGCTCCCTGATTATCCCGAGGATCCCAAGACCGACGCCGAGAAGGAGATCAAGTCGCGCTACGACAAAATCAAAGGGAGTGCCGTCAACCCGGTGTTACGTGAAGGCAACTCGGATCGCCGGGCGCCGGTCTCGGTCAAACAACACGCAAAAAAGCACCCGCACAAGATGGGACCATGGAGTCCGGACTCGAAGACCCATGTCGCCCATATGGAAAGCGGAGACTTCCGGTCCAATGAGAAGTCGGTCACGCTTACAGAGGCCACAGACGTGTGCATCGAGTTCGTCGGCCAGGACGGCAAGACCACCGTGCTCAAACCAAAATTCGCGCTTCAAGCCGGCGAGGTCATCGACGCCACCTTCATGAGCTGCCGCGCCTTGCGGGAGTTCCTCGACGTCCAGATCGAAGACGCCAAAAAACAGGGCGTGTTGTTCTCGATTCACCTGAAAGCCACCATGATGAAGGTCTCGGACCCCAAGATCTTCGGTCATGCGGTGTGGGTGTTCTTCAAGGACGTGTTCGACAAATACGGGGCCGTGTTCGAGAAGCTCGGCGTTGATCCCGACAACGGCCTCGGTGACCTCTACGCCAAGATCAAGACCTTGCCGGACGATCAACGGGCCACCATCGAAGCCGACATTCAGGCGGTGTACAAGAAGCGGCCGGCGATGGCGATGGTCAACTCCGATAAAGGCATCACCAACCTGCACGTCCCCAGCGACGTGATCATCGATGCCTCTCTGCCGCCGGTCATCCGCGACTCCGGGAAGATGTGGGGCCCCGACGGCAAGCTGCAGGATATCAAGGCGGTGATCCCCGACAGTAGTTACGCCCCGGTGTATCACGAGGTCGTTGAATTCTGTAAAAAGCATGGCGCCTTTGATCCGAGGACCATGGGAAGCATTCCCAATGTCGGACTGATGGCGCAGGCGGCGGAGGAATACGGGTCGCACGACAAGACCTTCAAAGCCCCGGGCAGTGGCACGATTCGCGTGGTCGCAACGTCAGGGACAACCTTGCTGGAACACACGGTCGAAGAAGGGGATATCTGGCGGATGTGTCAGGTGAAGGACGCCCCGATCCAAGATTGGGTCAAGCTGACCGTCAACCGTGCAAAGGCCACGGGAGCGCCCGCGGTCTTCTGGTTAGACAAGAACCGGGCGCACGACGCGGAGCTGATCAAGAAGGTTAACCGCTATCTCCTGAATCACGATACGAAGGGCCTCGACATCCGGACCATGTCTCCGGCGGAGGCGACGCGGTTCTCGCTGGAACGGATTAAAGAGGGGAAAGATACGATTTCGGTGACGGGGAACGTGTTGCGAGACTACCTCACCGACCTCTTCCCGATTCTTGAAATCGGGACCAGCGCAAAAGTGCTCTCGATCGTTCCCCTGCTGAACGGCGGCGGCCTCTTTGAAACCGGAGCCGGCGGGTCGGCCCCCAAGCATGTTCAGCAGCTCCAGGAAGAAGGATATTTGCGCTGGGATTCGTTGGGCGAATTCCTGGCGCTGGCCGCATCCTTGGAACATCTGAGCAAAGCGTCCGACAATCCGACCGCAAAAATCTTGGCGGATGCGCTCGATCGCGCCAACGCCAAGTTCCTGGAGAGCAACAAGTCGCCGGCCCGCAAGGTGGGCGAGATTGATAATCGCGGGAGCCACTTTTACCTCGCGATGTACTGGGCGCAAGCCCTGGCTGAGCAGACCGAAGACAAAAACCTGCAAGCCCGGTTTGTCGAAGTTGCCAAACAGCTTGTCGAAAATGAGGCCAAGATTACGGCCGAGCTGCTCAGCGTCCAAGGAAAACCGGTCGATATGGGCGGGTATTATCATCCCGATACAGAAAAGTTGACAAAGGCGATGCGTCCAAGCCCAACCTTCAATGCGATCGTGGACGCGATTGCATAAAAGAACAGATCTTCTCATGAGTGAACGTGAGGTCCGGTCGGTCAGGTTCGTCGGTTTGACGGAATGAACGGACTGAAGGAATCCACGGACGAAACGAGCTGGTTTATAACGGAATGGCCAAAGCAGAGTTCGACACAGAGAACGTGATCGACCAGGAGGAGGTCCTCCGGCCGAAAATGGTGACCGTGGAAATCGCGGGAAAGACCCATCAGGTTCCCGATGGGATCACCTTAATGAAGGCTCTCTGGTATACCGGACATGAAGTCATTCGAGGAGCCGGATGTTTAGGGGGATTCTGTGGCGCTTGTGCCGCCTACTACCGGACCAAGCACGATCCCAAGGTGAAAACCTGTTTGGCCTGTTCCACAGCGGTGGAAGATGGGATGTCATTTTCCTTGGTCCCTCCCTTCCCAGCGCGAAAAGCCACCTACAATCTTTCGGAGCTCAAGGATCCCAAACAGGATCTTTTCGAGCTGTATCCGGAGGCCCCCCTGTGTCGCAACTGTAATGCCTGTACGGAAGCTTGCCCCCAAAACATTGATGTCCGGGAAGGGGTTTGGCGCGCGGTCTTTGGAGACTTCAAGGCGGTCTCAGAAATGTTTATGGACTGTGTCATGTGCGGTCTGTGCGTCCCAGTGTGTATTGCGGATATCGCTCCTAACCTGGTCGCGGTATACGCAAGCCGGGCCCAGGGTGTTCACTACACAGAAAAGCCCAAAGGCCTCTTTAAGCGGATCGAGGAAATTCAGGATGGTCAATACCAGGAGGATTGGGATCGGATTCTAAGAATGAGCGATGAAGAACTGCAAACCGCCTCGGCCAACATTAAATAGGATATGGGGTTTCCCGCCTGATGGACCTCCGCGCTTTCCAGGATATTGTCCATAAGACCCGCGATTTACGCCGCACTCAAACCCTTCCAAAATTTTCTCCCGCCGATCGCGACACCCTCATTAGGAAATATCACCCGGATTATCGAGAACGGGCCTATCGGCCGATACAATTCGGGCCGAATGCCGGTGACCGCACCGTTCGGGAACTGGCCTGTCTCTTGGAAGGGGAGAGCCCGGTGCCCGCCGATCTCCCGCTCACCCCGGATCAGACCGCGGATGTGCTCGTGGTCGGTGGCGGAGGGGCAGGCTGTGCCGCGGCGTTGCATGCCCATGGCAAAGGGGCCAAGGTCATTCTCGCGACCAAGCTGCGGCTGGCTGATTCGAATTCGGTCATGGCCCAGGGGGGCATGCAAGTCGCGATCGCCCCAGACGATTCTCCAGTTCAGCACTTTTTGGATACTTTGAAAGGCGGCCACTTGAAGAATGACCATCAATTACTGAAGGTGATGGTGGAAGAAGGCCCAACCATAGCCAAGTGGCTGGTGGACTTAGGGGTCCTGTTCGATCGAGATGCCGATGGAAATCTCCAAGTGAAAAAGGGGGGTGGGAGTTCCAAGCCCAGGCTCCTGACCTGTTCCGATTACACCGGGCTGGAAATCATGAGGGTTCTCAAGGATGAAGTGCTCAACCAAAAGATTCCCCTTCTGGAGTTTTCCGCTGCGGTCGAGCTGCTCAGCGATGGCCAGGGAGCCTGTACGGGGGCGGTTTTTCAGGATCTGGACAACAAACGGTTTGTCCTGGTTGCAGCAAAGGCGGTGATTCTTGCAACCGGCGGTATTGGCCGTTTGCATATCCAAGGATTTCCCACGAGCAACCACTATGGGGCGACGGGGGATGGGCTGGCCCTTGCCTACCGAATGGGGGCCCCCCTGGTCCAAATCGATACCTTCCAATATCATCCATCCGGAGCGGTCTACCCAGAGCAGTTAGTCGGCCAGTTGGTGACGGAAGGCATCCGATCCGAAGGGGGCCATCTCGTCAATGTCAAGGGAGAACGGTTTGTCAACGAATTGGATACACGCGATGTGGTGTCCTCTTCTATTATTCTGGAGTGTGAAGAAGGACGGGGCGTGCGGACGGCTTCTGGTCGGGAGGGTGTGTGGCTCGATACACCCTTGATCGAAGTGGAACAGGGTGAGGGAGCCCTTGAGAAACATTTTCCAGCCATGGTCCGCCAATACGAACGATACGGAGTCAATATTCGAAAGGACCCCGTCCTCATTTATCCGACACTGCATTATCAGAACGGCGGGGTCAAAATTGATGTCAACGGCGAAACCCCGGTGAAAAATTTATTTGTAGCGGGTGAAACCTCAGGGGGCCTCCATGGACGAAACCGATTAATGGGAAATTCGCTCTTGGATCTCATGGTCTTTGGAAAGAGAGCTGGGTTGACCGCAGCGGATCGAGCAAAATCCATGCAGCAGGGAACACTCACGCTCGCCCACTTGGATCAGTTCAGGGCAGAGGCCAGAAAACATGGGGTGTCCAATCAAATCACCTCACCCATGATCCTTCCTGCATATACCAGAACACCAACGTAGTGCTTCCTCGTAACCCAATGGATTGTACCTTGAGAGTCTTACCGTTTGTGTAAGACACACCGGAAAGTAGGCTCTTAAGAATTCCTCTCCCCTGAGGGGAGAGGAAAAGGGGAGGGGTTTGTTTAAAGGAATGTAAAGGAATCTTATGAACATCCACGAATTTCAAGCCAAGCAACTCTTCGCGCAATTCGGGGTGCCGGTTCCAAAAGGCAAAGAAATCAAAACTCCACGAGCCGCAGAGAAATGGGCAGCGACGCTCGATTCGGCGGTCTTGGTGGTGAAAGCCCA
>JACZVJ010000036.1 GCA_022572725.1 Nitrospinota bacterium
CCGGCAATGGGACCCTCAGCTTGTGAAAAGACAAGGGCAAGATCGAGGGTTGGGGCCGGCTTTACACCTGCGTGAATACCCGCTGCAAGAAATCCTTTTGCGGCGGTGACCCCACCTTTTATTTTTTTGGAGACCATTTGGGACTTCGTTAGATTGGGGGCAAACTCTGGAAAGGAATGCGAATAATTCAGACGAGCTAGGGAAAGATTCCTGGTGCCATCAACCCGGCTTCTTCGGGAAAGCCCATCATTAAATTCATGGATTGAATGGCCTGACCGGCGGCGCCTTTTACCAGATTGTCCAATGCGGCCACGGTGACCACATGTCCGGTTCGTTGGATGGCAAAAATGCCGATATCGCAGAAGTTCGATCCGCGTACATAGGCCGGACTGATTGCCTTGGAATCCTCACATATTCGAATAAACCGTTCCCCCAGATAAAACTTCTGGTAGAGCGCTCGAAGTTCGGTTGTGGGGATAGGCTTCACCATCTGAGCATATGCGGTGCTGAGAATACCACGATTCATCGGGGCTAAATGGGGAGTAAATACCACTTTATGCAAGGGAGGCGGGCGTCTCCCTTTTTTGGTTTCTCTTTGGGCCAACAGGCTAAGTTCTTGCTCGATTTCCGGGGTATGTCGGTGTTCACCAATCTGATACGCTGTGAGAGAGTCGTGCGCCTCTGGGAAATGATAGGGCAGGGCCGGACTTCGTCCTGCTCCCGAAATGCCAGACTTCGCATCGATCACCACGGTATCAAGTTTGATGAGTCGATGCGCCACAAGCGGGGCGAGTTGAAGAACCGCGGCTGTGGGGTAACATCCGGGCACGGCAACCAAGCGGGCCTTGCGAATCTCGGTCCGATGCAGTTCCGGGAGGCCATACACGGCCTCTTTCAAGAGAGAAGGAGCGGTGTGGGGAACGTGGTACCAGGTTTGATAAACCTTGGGGCTCTTTAGGCGGTAGTCTGCGCTTAGATCGACGACAGGTTTGCCGGCCTTGAGGCATTGAGCAACTGGATTCATGGACTGGGTATGGGGGAGGGCCATAAACACCAAGTCCACACGCCGGACAATGGATTCAAGGTCAACGGGTTCAAAGATCAGAGGACACAATGAACTCAGGTTAGGAAACCGTGAGGAAACTGGTGCTCCCACCGACTTGTCGGCGGTCACGATAGTGACGGTGGCGTGGGGATGCTCGGCAAGCAGCCGAAGAAGCTCTCCTCCCGTGTACCCACTGGCCCCAAGAACGGCAACCTTGATGCGTTTCCTGGCCATGAGCTCGGTGGTTCCCCTCCCTTTGCTTGAATATCGTGTTTAGAAAATCCCCCAGGCCCCCTTTTGTCAAAGGGGGTATGGGGGATTTCATGATGCATGGGTGGCCCACAGGGCCATGAGGAACTGTTCAGAAAATGGGGATTGGCTCCGGCCCAGAAAGGGAGCAGTCCCTGATTAGGACAGTTCCCGCTGGTGCCTATCCCCATTTTCATGCATGACGAACTGACATGAAAAAGGGAAGGCTCCCCAGCCTTCCCTTTTCAATCGTTCTGGAAGCCTACCTTACCGCTTGGAGTACTGGAAGCGGCTCCTCGCCCCTTTCTGCCCGTATTTTTTCCTCTCTTTGATGCGCGCATCTCTTGTGAGGAAGCCCTTTTTTTTGAGAGGTCCTCTGAATTCGGGGTTAACCTGGACGAGGGCCTTGGCGATGGCGTGTCGCAGTGCCCCAGCCTGGCCGGAGAGCCCTCCACCATGGACCGAAGCTTGGACCTGATATTGCCCAATCGTGTTGATGACCTCAAACGGCGACGCGATCTGGGCGTGTTGAGCCAAGAGGGTAAAGTACTGGCTCGATTCTTTACCGTTGACCACAATTCCG
Organism: Nitrospinota bacterium; assembly: GCA_022572725.1. GTDB lineage: Bacteria > Nitrospirota > Nitrospiria > Nitrospirales > UBA8639 > JACZVJ01. The sequence goes on from JACZVJ010000036.1 coordinate 1,878, forward strand.
CCCGATCCAAGTTGGACCCAGGCCCGAGCAATGGCATTCTTTCGTTTTCCTGTGGCATACTGGCGCTGATTTGCCATGCGGAATAACCTTTCTTCCGTCAGTGTTTTCTTCGATACATGTTTATGGTATCGGCATTGTTCTTAGCTTATGACCAAGGCACAGGACGTTGGGCGGAATGAGGATGATCCGGTCCGGCATAAATCCGGAGTTTCCTGGCCATCTGCTTGCCCAGGGTTGTTTTGGGGAGCATGCCTCTAATCGCTTTGGAGAGGACCTCGGTAGGTTTTTTCTGAAGAAGCCGTTCCGCCGTGATGGCTTTGAGCCCCCCAGGAAAACCAGTATGGTGGTAATAGGTTTTCGTTTTCAATTTCTTCCCGGTGAGGCGGACTTGGCTGGCATTAATCACGATAACATGATCTCCGGTATCGACATTGGGGGTAAAAATGGGTTTGTGTTTCCCTCTTAAGAGCTTTGCCGCAGACACCGCGAGCCGACCCAAGATCTCCCCCTTGGCGTCGATAAGGTGCCATTTTCTCACTATTTCATGGGGCTTAGCCTGATATGTCCGCATAAGGACGCACTCTCCCATCATCCTCTTCCCGGTTTATTAAGCCTCCGGTTGACCAAATTGCTTCGGATCCAATTTGGCCAACCAGGCGTCCAAATTTTCTCCTCCACGTCGTTTGAGCACTTCCGGAGTCACATATATTGGGCTTTTGGCTCGGAGGGCAAGAGCAATGGCGTCACTGGGGCGGGAATCCACCGTGCGTTCAATGCCGTTGGAGGACAAGTATACCGTCGCGTAATAGGTATTGTTTTTCACGTCGGTCACCACCACACGGGTGATCTTCATGCCGAGATGGTTGGCAAAACTGGTGATCAAGTCATGGCTCATCGGGCGAGGGGGAACAATCCCTTCCAAGGCCATCCGAATAGCGGTTCCTTCTGCGGTTCCCACCCAAATGGGTAACACATCATCGTTGTTCTCATCCCGGAGGATAACAATTTGCGTATCCGTATTTGGATCGACGAGGACCCCGTGGACTTTCAAGGGGATGAGTTCGGCGTTTGGTTCCACGATGAGTTTCCTTCGAATGTTGGGGAGTGATTCCCAAAACCAGACGGGCTGGCGGTTATGCTATCTAAAACCCAGTGACGGTGGATGCAAAGCTTGGGATGTGGTGAACTCTAAACTTTATGTCTCGAACTTCCCAAAATCCTCGGGTTTTAAATTTTCCAGCCAGCGCTCAAGTTCTTCGGAATTCTGCTTCCGAAGAACTTCCTCTTTCGTAAAAATTGGAGCGTCCGCCCGAAGGGCTAAGGCAATAGCGTCGCTGGGCCTTGAGTCCACGGTATATTCGGAGTCTCCATGCCACAAGTGAATTTTAGCGAAATAGGTGTTGTCTTTGAGGTCCGTAATCTCCGCACTCAGAACCTTGGCATCGGCATTATCGAGAATGGCTTTCATAAGGTCATGGGTCATTGGCCGAGGTGGAGAAATGTGTTCCAAGGCGAAGCTAATGGCGCTGGCCTCTGATTTCCCAACCCAAATGGGTAACATATCCACATTTCGTTCATCACGCAAAATGACAATATAGGCGTTGTTGTATGGATCAAATAACAATCCTCGTACATTCATTTGAGTAATCATACCTAAGCCACACCTGGTTTCAGCATACGTTTTTATAGGGGTAAGGTACCCTAGCATTCGAGTCTTTCTTTTGTCAATGTAATGAACCCAGGAAGGCTTTTACCAGTTTTCAAGTTGAGGAGTCTTGTTGAGGGAAAGCTGGTTGGAAAGGTAAGTCGCGACCTCTTTATAAGAAACCTTGGTAATTTCACCCGTTCGCCGATTTTTTACGTCAACGGCCCCAGTTGCGAGTCCTTTGTCCCCAATCGTCACCTGAAAAGGTGCCCCGATAAGATCGGCATCGTTAAACTTTACCCCCGCCCGTTCATCCCGGTCATCCCACAGAACTTCCAGGCCCGCATTGACCAAAGAGGCGTAAAGCGCCTGGGTGGTTTCTTGCACGTTTTCCGATGCCGTCACCGGTAACAAGTGAATGTGAAAGGGGGCAATGGAAAGCGGCCAAATCATTCCTTTCCTGTCGTGGTTTTGCTCGATGGCTGCCGCGGCCGTTCGTCCCACGCCAATGCCATAACAGCCCATCACCGCTAGGGTCTCCTTGCCGTTTGGATCCAAAAACGTGGCTCCCATAGCCTGGCTGTATTTTGTGCCCAGCAGGAAGACATGGCCGACTTCAATGCCTTTAGCCGAACGTAGGGGAGTTCCCCCTCTTGGGGAGGGGTCACCGGCCTGGGCCTGCCGCAGGTCGGTGAAAATGTCCACCTTGAAATCGCGGTCCCAGTTGACATTGAGTAAATGCGTGTCAGATTCATTTCCCCCTACCACAAAATTTCGCATGCCCTGGATGGCGTGGTCAGCCAGAATTTGAATATTCTTCAGGCCAACGGGTCCAGCAAATCCCACTGGTGCTGATGAAACCCGGGCTACGGTTTCTGCATCGGCCAGGGTCAACCCGGTTACCCCGAGGCACCGTTTGACCTTGATCTCATTCGCTTCGTGATCGCCGCGGATGAGGACACCTACGATTTCCTCTTTTTCCGTGTGGTAGAGCAGAGTTTTGACGAGGTTTTCGGGGCTAGTCTTCAAAAACGTGCAAACCTCTTCCACGGTTGTCGCATTGGGCGTGGACACTTTTTGTAGAGATCGTTGGGGCTCAAGTGAAGCCCCTGGAGGAGGCGGCACCTCCGCCCGCTCCACGTTCGCCGCATACGCCCCGTTCTCGTCGAAGAGGATCGTTTCCTCACCTGTGTCTGCCAAAACCATGAACTCGTGCGACATGCTTCCACCGATCAGCCCAGTGTCCGCCTCGACCGCTCGGAAATTCAAGCCGCACCGTGTAAAGATCTGGTGGTACGCGTCGTACATTTTTTGGTAGCTCCGCCCAGCTCCTTCCTCGTCTTTATCGAAACTGTAGGCATCCTTCATGAGAAACTCTCGACCTCGCATGAGGCCGAAACGAGGGCGGATTTCATCTCGAAATTTGGTTTGGATTTGATAGAAATTTAAAGGCAATTGTCGATAAGACCGAACTTCTCGCCGGAAGAGATCGGTGATGACTTCTTCGTGGGTTGGACCGAAACAAAAGTCGCGTTCATGTCGGTCTTTGCATCGGAGCAATTCCTTCCCATAGAAATCCCAACGTCCGGTCTCCCGCCAGAGTTCAGCCGGGGAGAGAATCGGCATGAGAATTTCTTGCGCGCCAGCTCGATTCATTTCTTCACGAATAATGCGTTCAATTTTCCTGATGACGCGAAGCCCCAGGGGAAGGTAGGTGTAGATTCCCGCTGCCACTTTCCGAATCATGCCGGCTCGCAGCATCAAGCGGTGGCTGGCAATTTCAGCTTCTCCGGGATCTTCCCGGAGGGTAGGGATTAAGAGTTGAGAAGTGCGCATCGTCCCTTAGCAGGATGTTGAAAAAGTCCGCCAGCGGCGTTGGTTATTGTTGAGCAAGTCGCTCTTCGCGGCTTGCTCCCTCAATGTACTTCTCTGTACACCTCGGGCTTCTCGCGGCCTGCGGCCTTGCTGGACCTGGCTCCGCCGACGTAAGACTTCGGCTTCGCGCAGGCGAGGGAATCTTTTTGAACATCCTGCCTACCTCTTTTTGTTTTTTTGAGTTTGTTCAGAGTCTAAAGGATTTTTGAAATTTTGAGTTTTCCAACAGCCTGTTGGGGTGGATCAATAATGGAATATGGTTAAACTCTCGTGATACCGAGGGTCGGTATTTAAGGGCTATTCCTCCTTTTGAGGAAGCCCGCTGAGAGAACGGGGGTGCGATGGTTTTACTGGAGGAGCCGTTCAATGTCGTTCCAAAAGGCAAAGATCATGATGCCCACAAGGAGAACGAGGCCAACTTGTTGGGCGAATTCTCGTTGCTTTTCTCCAAGGGGGCGTCGGAGGATAGCCTCGAAAGCAAAGAACAGAAGATGACCGCCGTCGAGGATTGGGATAGGGAGCAAATTCAGGATCCCCAAATTGATGCTAAGGATGGCCACGAGGAATGCCACATTGGAAGCCCCCCGTTCGGCAGCCTCGCCGGAAATGCTCGCGATCATGATTGGTCCGCCCAGGTTCTTGCTGGAAATCTCACCGGTGATCATTTTATAAAGGCCCACCAGGGTAAGTTCCGCCCAACCCCATGTAGCCCGAAGTCCTTGGATAGGGGCGAGGAGAGGTGATGCGGCCCTTATCATGGTACGACCAGGTCCCATAATCCCTATTTTGCCAATTTCAACAGTCCGGCCTTCTTCTGAAAGCGTGTGAGCCTCGGGGGTAATGGACAGCGAGATCATGGCTCCATTTCGCTGAATGCGGATATCCATGGACTGGTTGGGGTGTTTTCTCACGATTTGAGTCATTTGCGACCAGGTATGAATGGGTTCGCCTTGAATGCGAATAATCCGATCGCCTTCCTGCAGGCCTCCTTCCATTGCCGGGGAGCCTGGAAGGACGGAGTTCACCACCGGCGCTGCCTCCTCTATCCCGAGGAGATAGACGGGGTCTTCATTCCCTATTTGCTCGGTCACTTCTGGTGTGACGAGAAAGGTTTTGGTTGAATGGCCTCGCACGACGTCGATGGTCAGTTGTTTACCCTGATTCTGTGCAACCGTGGTGAAAAGCTCGTGTTTAGTGGAAATCTCCTTGTCATTAATGTGGGTTATTCGGTCGCCCACCTTCAGGCCGGCCAAGTGAGCTGGGGAGTTGGGACGGATAGCTTCCACCGTTGGGGTGAGCTCTTCCAACGTAGGGATAAACAGGGGTGTGCCAAAGGCCAACCATCCAGTGAAAATAAGATAGCTCAAAAGAAAGTTGAAGCCTGGTCCTGCCGCCACAATCAAGGTTCGTTTGGTGAGAGACTTGTGGCTGAAGGATCGTTGTTGGTCTTGAGGAGAGATTGTCTCGCCCGCGTCCTCTCCAAACATCTTGACGTATCCCCCCAACGGGATGGCAGAGACAATATATTCGGTTTCACCGATTTGACGACTAAATAATTTGGGTCCGAATCCCAAAGAAAACTTCAAAACTTTGACGCCGGCCCACCGAGCGACAATGAAATGCCCAAACTCATGGAATGTTACCAAGACACCCAGGACGAGTAAAAACCACCACAACTTTTGGGCAATGAGGTAGATGGAATCGGCTGGGATAGTGTAAAGGGTGGACAAGGATAAGACTCCCTCAGGCTGGGTATCCTGTTATGCGTGGCTATGGATAAACTGAGAGGCTTTTTCTCGCGCTCGCTGATCTGCCTCTAGCGCATCCTCCAATGACCTTAAGGGCTGGGGGACTGAGGCGTCGATGGTCCGACGAATGACTGTCACGATATCCAAAAACGCAATTTCTTTTTTCAGGAATGCATCAACGGCCACCTCGTTGGCCGCATTTAAAGTCGCGGGAAGTGTGCCACCTCCCTGAAGAGCTTCATAAGCCAAATTCAGGCATGGGAACCGCTCGAAATCCGGTGGATAAAAGGTGAGTTTCCCAATGGCTCCCAAATCAAGTGGTGGCGGCTCGAGAGGGAGCCTCTCAGGGTAATTCATGGCATATGAGATGGGAGTTCGCATGTCCGGTAGGCCGAGCTGGGCAATAACTGAACCATCTCGATATTCGACAAGGGAGTGGATAATGCTTTCTCGGTGGATCAGGACTTCAAGTTGAGCAGGGGGACAGTCAAATAACCAGCGGGCTTCAATGATCTCCAGGCCTTTATTCATCATGGTGGCAGAGTCGATGGTAATTTTTGCCCCCATCTTCCAGTTTGGATGTTGCAAGGCTTGGTGGAGTGTCGCCTGGCCCATCTCTTCGAGGGAATGCTCCCAAAACGGACCTCCGGAGGCCGTGAGAATAATCCGTCGAACATCCTCTCGCCGGTGCCCTTCTATGGACTGGAATATGGCGCTATGTTCGCTATCGACTGGGAAAATAGACTGCCCTTGACGGTGGGCTTCTTCCTGCATCAATTGCCCGGCCATCACCATTGGTTCTTTGTTGGCAAGGGCGACGCGTCGACCTGCTCTAATCGCTGCCAAGGTCGGAACCAGACCGGCCCCCCCGACGATCGCCGAAATGACAAGATCGCTTTCCGGATGACATGCCACTTCAATAACCCCCTGGGGACCATCCAAAATCTCAACGGGTGACTCCACGATGCGGGCCCGGAGTCTCCGAGCGGCAGTGGCATCAGCTAACGCGACGACCTTGGGGTGGAAGGTCCGAATTTGCTCCTCAAGTTTTTCATCACTTGTTCCTGCAACAAGACCAAGAACTGAAAAACGGTTAGGGAATTTCGCCACAATATCCAAAGTACTGGCACCAATGGAGCCAGTGGATCCGAGGATGATGATGTTTTTCATAACGGCACGTTTTCCTGGCTTTATAATTCGAACGGCCCCTTCACAAAGAACATATAATAATAAAAGGTAGGGACTGTGAGAAGCAGGCTATCCACCCGGTCAAACAGGCCTCCATGCCCAGGGATTAAGGCTCCTGAATCCTTGACCCCCACCCGCCGTTTAAAGGCCGATTCCGAGAGGTCTCCAATGAGGCCTGCCCCGGTTAAAAGCAAGCCCGTCATGATACAATTCAACAGAGATAAGGTTGGCAGGAACCAAAAATGAGCCAAACACGCCATGATGGTTGCCAGAATAAATCCCCCGATTAAGCCCTCAACGGTTTTATTGGGGCTGAGGATTGGTGCGAGCGGTCGGGATCCAATCAACTTGCCGGTGTAATACGCACCGGCGTCTCCGGCCCATGTGACGAGCATGACAAAAAAGATCAAAAACGGCCCATCGGGAAGTTTCCGTATCAATAATAAATGTCCAAGTGTGAATCCAATGTACAGACCCCCAAAGATGAGAATAATGGTCTGGAGGGAACCCTGCTTGAGTTCAGGAGCGAACAGAATTTGATAGGCAAGGATGGAAAAAATCGCAATGGTCACTCCCATGGTTGGCGGAAGGATATGGGGCCATTGCATCGTCCCAACGAGAAAGGCCGTGGCCCCAAGCCCCACAACCATCCCGCGTACATTTCGCTCGTCCTGGAAATTCAACAGGTAAAATTCCCACAATGCCAGCAGAACAGTCGCGCCGACCAGCACAAACAAGGCGACCGGCGGCAAGTACAGGACAAGGATGTAAAAACAGGGAGCAAAGATGAGAGCTGGGTAGATCCGTCGATGATCCAGCCTGGGATGGGGGTGCCGTTTATCGGCGGCGGGGGATTTGGTCGATTGGTCACATGATCGTGACCCAATCATGCCCGACATCACGATTCACTCTGTGGCGTCACGGCGTGGGAAATACGGCCAAATCGGCGCTCCCGTCTTTGGTAGTCAAGGAGAGCAAGGAGTACCTCACGGCGTCGAAAGTCTGGCCAAAGGGTTTTGGTGAAGTACAGCTCCGTGTACGCGATCTGCCAAAGGAGAAAATTGCTGATTCGGGCTTCTCCGCTCGTGCGAATAAGAAGGTCGGGATCCGGCAGCTCCGAGGTGGTCAGGTACTGCTCAAACAGCGTTTCGCTTATTGGGCCACTGGCAATTTTTCCAGATTGTATGTCGCTGAACAAGTGGTTGATGGCGTCAATAATTTCCCATCGTCCTCCATAGCTCAAGGCTACGGCTAGGACCCGTTTGGTGAAATGGTGGGTCTCTTCGGCTACGATATGCACGAGGGATTGAGCTAAAGGGGGCAGGGCGTCGAGCCGACCGATAGGGAGGAACCGCATTTCTCGTTCCTGAAAAGTTTGTTGCTCCTCGTGAAGAAATTCTCCCAGCAGCTCCATGAGAAGGCTTACTTCGTCTTCCGGCCTGTTCCAGTTTTCATGTGAAAAGGCATAGATCGTCAGGATAGGGATGCCCAAATCAAAGGCCGTATTCAACGCTTCGCGTAAGGCGGCGAGTCCCTCTCGATGCCCGGCAATCCGTGGCAAACCTCGAAGCGAAGCCCAGCGGCCATTTCCATCCATGATGATGGCGAGGTGCCGGGGCAGAAGTTCTAAATCGAGTTGACTAAGAAGTTCCCCCTCGGATTGGTGGGAGAGGGATTCAGGAAGGCTCTCGTTCATATGGATTTGGAAATTATGGGGGTGCGGATTCCCCCTCATGCCAGCCCAGTGTAATAGAATTGGTAAGTTAGTCTAATCACCATCCCCACTCTTGTCAAACGTCTTCCCGGTGAGATAACGAGGTTCATGGGGAAGCAACGCTCCTTGGACTTCCAGGGTGGGGATGGGTTATCGATTTGAATCCACTTGCGTTGCGCTAGAAAAAATGGTTGGGTTATACTTCGCCTCGCTCTTTGGCTTTTATGGCTACGTTGTAAGTCAAGGAAGCCAGTCCGCGGCCCTGTGACGGAAGGGTCTTCTTTTTTTCCTCGCCCCCTTTTGGGGGGCGGTGTAGGTGAGTGGGGGAATTTCATTGGAAGTTAATATGGATAGCGAATCAGTCCAACTTGCGCATTTTGAGCTTCAGGAACGGGAAGTTCAGCATGTTCTTGGCCGAGTCAAGGTCCGGGATGTGGATTATGCAGATATATACTTTGAATCCCGGATCTCTGAGTCGGTCTCGATGGAGGAGGGAATTGTTAAGCGAGCCGTCAAAAGTATCTCACGAGGTGCTGGGGTGCGGGCTACTGCGGGAGAAAAGACGGGTTTTGCCTATTCCGATGCCCTTTCTCGGCGGGATTTAGAAATAGCTGCGGATACCGCGAGGTACATTGCGAATTCCCCACAGGGCGATACCCCAGTTCCAGTCACCCATCGGTCGAGTCCATCTCAAAATCTTTACCCTCTCGACCGGCCGAATACAGAAATTGCCACCCAAGAGCGGGTTAGCCTTTTGAATCTCATTGATGCTGAAGCCCGGCGTTACGATCCTCGAATCACCAAAGTCATGGCTTCCTTCAATACGGAGCACAAAATTGTGATGGTGGCCACCTCGGATGGCCTTCTCATCGGCGATGTTCAACCTCTGTCTCGTCTTCAAATTACCTGTATCGCTGAGGAAGGGAAAAATCGACAGGTGGGAAGTTTTGGAGGTGGTGGCCGAATCGGGTTCTCATTTTATTATGAGGAGGATCGGGCTTGTCGCTATGCCCGGGAGGCTGCGCGGCAGGCCATCCTGAATCTGGATGCTGTGAATGCTCCGGCTGGAACCATGGTGGTCGTGCTGGCGGCGGGATGGCCCGGGATTCTCCTGCACGAAGCTATTGGGCACGGGTTAGAGTCTGACTTTAACCGGCGCAAAACATCGGCCTTTAGCAGTCTCCTCGGACAACGAGTGGCCTCAAAGGCATGCACCATCGTTGATGATGGAACCCTCCCGTTTCGACGGGGATCGCTTAATATTGATGATGAAGGCACGCCAACCTCGCGAACGGTCCTCATTGAGGATGGGATTCTTCGGGGGTATATCACGGATCGGCTCAATGCTCGGCTGATGGGAATTCCCCTTACCGGTAACGGAAGGCGAGAGGACTTCAGGAGTATCGTGTTGCCAAGAATGACCAATACATTCATGTTAGCAGGAGCTTCTGATCCAGAGGAGATCATCCGCTCGGTCAAAAAGGGGCTTTATGCCGTGTCCTTTGGTGGCGGTCAGGTGGATATCACGAACGGGAAGTTTGTCTTCTCCACCAGTGAGGCCTATATGATAGAAAACGGTGTTCTGACCAAACCTGTCAAAGGGGCCACACTTATCGGGAATGGGCCGGACATTCTCAAGCGGGTTTCCATGGTCGGGCACGACCTCAAATTGGATGAAGGTATCGGAACCTGTGGGAAAGAAGGTCAATCCATCCCCGTTGGAGTCGGCCTCCCAACCCTTCGAGTGGATGAAATCACGGTAGGTGGCACCACGGCCTAATCGTTATTGACCTCTATTTCCTGGACCTAGCTCACTCCTCAAACCCATCAAACGTTGCATTCCGTTGTCCAGAGTGATCGATGACCTTGGATCAGGATCAGTTAAGTAATCTTGCCCTCGAACTCCTTGACCGCGCTAAAGCGTATGGGGCCAATGAAGCCGATGTGCTGGCTGCAGAAGGGGACTCGCTTTCGGTTCAAGTTCGCCTTTCGATGGTTGATCGTCTCAGTAAGGCCAGAGAAAAGAGGTTGGGGCTTCGAGTATTTTTTGGCAAGCGTTCTGCGAGCGCCTCAACATCGGATTTTTCCCGGGAATCCTTGGACCGGTTGGTGGCCGATACCTGCGCTTTGGCCAAGGCCGTGGCCGAGGATGACACGTCTGGTCTGCCCGCTGAAGGGGCCATGGCCAAAGATCTTCCGGATTTGGATGTCTACGATCCCACCACCCTCACGGTTGAGGAAGAAATTTCATTGGCCAGGCGGGCAGAGGAAGCAGCCCTTGCCGAAGACACAAGAATAACCAACTCCGAAGGGGCTGATTGCTCAACGGCCACGGGGACGGTTTTGTTGGCGAACACCCATGGATTCTTTGGGAAACATCGCAGTTCACGCTTTTCCTTGTCGGTCACCCCAATCGCAGTTGACTCCAATGGCGGAGGAATGCAACGAGATTTCTGGTATACAGTCAAACGGAAGTTCATGCTCCTTGATAGTCCGGAATCCATCGGGCGAACGGCTGCACGACGGGCCGTTCGACGATTAGGGGCGAGAAAAGTCCGATCTCAGCGGGTCCCGGTCGTTTTCGATCAGGAAACCGCGGAGAGTTTGCTCGGGCATCTGGCCAATGCCGTTTCCGGTTATTCTCTCTATAAAGGGACTTCTTTTTTGGTGGGACAGCTGGAGAAACGAATTGCGCCGGGATTTGTCTTTGTGGAGGACGATGGCCGATTGATGGGTGGGCTGGGCTCCCGACCATTTGATGGTGAGGGGCTTCCGACGCAAAAAACAGTCGTCGTAGAAGGTGGGATCCTTACAAGTTATTTGTTGGATACATACTCCGGCAGGAAGTTGGGTCTGCCGTCCACGGGAAATGCATCACGGGGTGTGGGGGATAATCCAACGGTATCTCCAACAAACCTGTACTTTCGTCCGGGACCTCAATCCGCCCAAGAGATTATTGGGTCCGTTCGGACTGGACTGTATGTAACGGAGTTGATTGGGTTTGGCGTAAACTTGATCACAGGTGATTATTCCCGTGGGGTGGCGGGGTTCTGGATTGAAAATGGCGAACTGGCCTACCCGGTGGAAGAGGTCACCGTCGCGGGGAATTTGAAACAGATGTTTGCTGATATTGAAATGATTGGGAATGATTTGGAATTTCGTGGTCGAATTGCTAGCCCAACGGTCAAGATTCGTGAGATGACCGTTGCGGGCAATTAAGTACCTGAATCCCGCAACCTTATCGTGCCGGACGGTTCAAAAAGCCGCGAGCTCGGAAATAGGAGGGAATCATGTCGGGCAATCAATCCAAAGATGAAATGGTCCAGTATCCCAGTGATGGCATGACGATGCATGCGTATGTGGCGGTCCCTCAGGGTGGAGGGCGTTTCCCGGGGGTGATTGTGGTTCAGGAGTGGTGGGGTGTAAACGAACATCTTCAGGATGTGGCTCGACGGTATGCAATGGAAGGATATGTGGCCATTGCTCCTGACCTTTACACCAGATTGGGCCACAAGGTTACCACGGATCCCAACGAGGCCGGGCAATTGATGAACAGTTTATCGCAGGAGGATGGCCTGAAAGACCTGAACGCCACGGTGGCCTTTCTGAAAACACGAAATGAAGTCGATGCCAATCGTATTGGGGTCACCGGTTTCTGTATGGGTGGTGGCTATGCGCTCATGCTCCCGTGTGTCAATTCCGACATAAAAGCTGCTGTTTCATATTACGGCCCGGTTCCTAATCCCGATACCCCACTCCAAAATCTGGCTTCTCCAGTGTTGTATATTTTTGGTGAGGATGATGGGTGGATTACCAAGTCGGATGTGGAGCGTTTACGGACGGCCCTTCAAAAATATAATAAATCAGGGGAGATCAAAACCTATCCCGGCTGTCCCCATGCGTTTTTCAATGATACTCGTCCAGACGTCTATAAAGCGGAGGAGGCGGGAGATGCCTGGACTCGGACGCTGGCCTTTTTTAGCCAACACTTGAAGAGTTAGAGGAGCATGGCCCGGTACAGACTGGAGGAACTCTTGGGTCGGAAGCCGACTCTGGTGTATATCGCTGGAAATGTGGCTGATGCGGAAAAGGCTGAACGCTTGCTTGCCTCCCGCAGTATGGATTATGCGGTGAGCATTGAACCTTTCCTTCACACCTCGGTCTTAGGTGGGACCTATCCAGGCCTGTTCATTTACGTGCCCTCACCGGATTCTCGATTGTGCCGTCAATACTTGGAGTCCAATGGCCTCACCGATACCGTGGATCTGGATGAGGAGTCGCCATAGCCAGGAATCCCTATGCCACTTGATACCACTGATGGTGTGAAAGCCTTGCAGCTTATTACTTCGCGTTACGATCAACGTGAGTGGCGGAAAAAGATTGAAAAAACGTTAAGTCTTCCTCCCAAGGGACTGGGAGATGAGGTCCAGCGCAAAATTTTCCTGTATCTGAAAATTGAGCTTCAGGCCTATAAGTCGCGTCGAGCCGACCAGCCTTCCTGGATCGTCGGTGGATATGCCACCCGTGAAGTGATTGATCGAGCTCGGTACAATCCCACTCACGTTGACTCGACTATGACAAAAGACCAGGTGGCCTTGTTGGGGGTGGATCCGGGGCCAGAAGTTGACGAAGGGTGGTGGGAAGAGATGCTGGTGAAGTGGTTTGAAGAACCTGAAGAGGAGGAGGAGCGGGTCGAGTCAGAGGAGGAAACCCCGTCAGAGGTGGAACAAGAGGAAGGATCCGCGGGGGCTGAATAATCTTCTTCTTGGTCGTTTGAGTGTGCTAGCTTTCAAAAAGATCCATTTGGGCAGGTGGGGGAGACGGGATTGAAGACTGCGAGTGGAGGGGACTCGGAGCCACAGGGGAGGAGGCAGGTGTTTCAGTTTCGGCTTGGGCCATTTCGTCTAGGACCTGTTTGAGTTTTTGAAAGTCCTCGCGTAAGGGGCCTTGAAGGTTACCTTGGTGAAGGGCGGCTGCAGGGTGTAACAACGGGAACAGGACAAAATCAGAGAGTTGAAAGACTTGGCCACGGACTTTGGTAATTCCCACTTTCTTCCCCAGGAGGGCTTGAGTCGCGAAATTCCCCAGTGAACACACCAGTTTGGGTTTGATCAATTGTATTTGCTGAAGAAGATAGGGCTTGCAGGTTTCCACCTCATCAGGGAGCGGGTCCCGGTTATTGGGTGGACGGCATTTAATCACGTTGGCAATGTAAACTTCCGAACGGGAAAGCCCGACGGACTCTAAAAGTTGTGTTAGTAGCTTCCCTGCCGCTCCCACGAATGGAATCCCCTGTTGATCCTCGTAATAGCCAGGGGCTTCTCCCACAAACATGATCCTGGCTTGTGGATTACCCGTTCCGAAGACCACCTGCGTGCGGCCAGAAGCCAAACGGCACTGCTGGCAATCATGGAGAAAGGTTCCAAGCTCAGCCAGATTCATGGGAAGGGATCATAGGGAGAGGGCCAGACGTTGTCAACGCGGGTTTCCCTCAACGACCTCACTCCTGACTTTATCCAAAAGAGCCAAGTCTATTTCTGATGAAGTCCCGTCCCCAGAAGATTGCGGCAATCCCCAGGCGACTGGCAGAAGGGAGGCTGATTCGGGGGCCGAATACTTGGTAGTTGAGGCTTTCAATCCGATCGAGAATCCGAGAGTACACCACTCGCATGATTTCGGCAGCTACAAGGGAGTGGCGATCCCTTCGGGATAGGGAGTCATAGACCGCTTGAGCTTTTCGATAAAAGTCCCGTGCCCGTCGGCACTGGAATTTCATAAGTTCCACGAACTGGGGAGAGTGGTCCTTGGCGAGGAGTTCTTTTTCGGAGTAGCCGAAGCGGGTGAAATCTTCCTGGGGCAAATAGATACGATTTCGGTTGGCATCGACCCCCACGTCGCGCAGGATATTCGTTAATTGAAAGGCAAGCCCTAAGTTGATGGCGTAGTCCTTGGCCCGGTCGTCTCTGGTGTCAAAAACCTTCAAACAAATAAGACCAACCATTGACGCCACCCGGTAGCAATACGGGTATAACTCCTTGAAAGTTTGGTACCGGGTAAAGGTCAGATCCATCTCCATCCCGTTGATTAACTCTTGGAGGTAGTTCTCTGGGATGCCTAAGCACCTCACATGTTCAGCCAGACTGATCGTGACCGGATTGCTTGGAATCCCCGTGTAGATGGCTGCGACTTCCTGGCGCCACATGGCAAGTTGTGTATGGGGGTCACTTCCGGGAGGAGAATGATCAACCGTGTCATCGACCTCATGGCAAAAGGAGTACACGGCATACATCGCTTCCCGACGAGGACGAGGCAAAAAGAGGAATGAATAATAGAAATTGCTTCCGCTTCCTTTTGCTTTTTTTGTACAGTAGGAATGAGCCTCAGTAGGAGTCATTCTGTGCATCAGAGGATGGGGAGAAGGTGAGTTGTGGGAATTGCGTACCGAAATAGGTCCTCGTCGTTTTAAGCTGGAAACAGGGGGCCAAGGTCAGATTGGGGATCCTTTAAGCCGAACCGCTGGTTCATCTAAGCCGAACCGCTGGTTCATCGCACCCCTTGTTCTGTCCAGTAAGAATGTACTCAAAAAAGCTGGTTGGTTATCGCAGGCTGGATGGTACCATGGAGGCGGGGTTTGGGGGTAGTGACAAAAATGGTGGTCTTTCTATAAAGGAAGACACCTCCATTCTGAAGAAAAGTCTGTTGGTCCGCCAAATTCACCCAAAGTCTCCACCCCTGAAAGAAGAATTTGGCGATGGTGGGGTAAAGAAAAATGTGCCCGAAAGGGTCTGGCCAACTAGAGGCGAAGCAGAAAGCAACTAAGACTGGGCTTCAAGCTGCAGTTCATCGATCCACCCCGATCCCCCTGACTTGGTATGGACGAGATACCTCCAGGTGTTGTCCACCAAGGTCCCGTCTAACACCGTAAGGAGTTCTCCAGAACGGATTGAAGGACCTGGGCTGTTTCCCATGGCTTCACCATCTAGCCTCCTAGAAGGAGGGTTGCCTGGTTTAGCTACGAAGGTAACTAACTGACCTTCTTGAAAACGGGGAATTGGAGGTGAGGAAGAGGAAGAAGGTTCCGCCTCTCTGGATTTGTTCCCAGGAAGGGAAGCCATGGGGCCAACCTGGGTGTTTGAGGCGGGGGCGGTCACCAGGTTTTGGATAGTAGAAAGGATGTCGGGTTCCATGGCTAGGTATCCGACCCCGATAACAGCCAGAAGAGCTAAGATGATAAGAATGGGACGGCGGGCGGGTGGCTTGTTGCCTGAGCCTTCATCCTCCTCAAGTTCATCATCGAAATCCAGATCCTTGTCTGTCTCCTGAGCGAATAAAAGGGGCCATCCTCTGATACTGTCGATCAGTGTCATGGAACTCACCACATACACCATGAAACTGCTTTCCTGGGAATGGGAAGAAGAAACCCGAATCCGTCCCTCATGTCTTCTTCACCCTGTGTGTAGGGCGAGATTAGAAGGCATTACGCAATACCCCTTATACATAACACTCCGAATGGGTCATGTCAAACCGCTTGGTTCATGTTAGGACGGGGGGCTTCGGTTCTTGATTATGTGGACTTCTGTGGTGTGTGAAAGATTTTCTATGAAACCAAGACCAGGTATCTATCCCGATTATTCCGATGGCTCGGATTGTCTAAAAAACATTCTGAGACCGATGGAACTGGCTCCCGAGTCAACAGGGTGTTCCATCTCCACTCATGGTTAAATAATTCTTCGATGTATTTCTAGCGAAGGATAGTGAGTCCACCTTCAAATCTCCTTTGTTCGGTCCACAAAGTTTTTTCCTTCTCATGACTTGCATCTCCGATCAGCCTTGTGCAGAATGCCTTTGGCATCCATGTGACTTGGTTGGTCAACCTGGATGAAATCTTGTAGAAGCTTGTTATTTTTGGGTTGAACGCCGAAGAGTTATAGGAAAGGATATAAGGAGAGAGACTGCACGCCAACCTCCCAGGCCATATGAATGGAATGACTGGCGGGGGGGCATCAGGGTTGAAGGATGTCTAGTTGGTACCGACCAGATCCCTTAACACGTGACTTAATTCATCTCATTAATGCCCGTCGGCATGATCACGGAGACGCCGACCTGGCCATCGATGTCCTCCAGGCGTTGTTGGAACAAGACCGCGAGCATGAGGTGCTGACGGTGCTTGCTGCCCTCGACGAGGAAATGGCCGAGTGGCTGTTTGATCTTTTGGCTGAGGCCTCGTGTTCTGTCATAATAGAAGGGGATCCTGATGATAAGTCGGCCTATGCGGTCATGGGAGCGCTTGAATTGCCTTTACAAGTAAATCTCCCACAACCCCTTCAGCTGAAAATCAACCCCATTGT
Organism: Nitrospinota bacterium; assembly: GCA_022572725.1. Lineage (GTDB taxonomy): Bacteria > Nitrospirota > Nitrospiria > Nitrospirales > UBA8639 > JACZVJ01. Next base: position 18,396 of record JACZVJ010000036.1, read on the forward strand.
TACGGCTGATCTTCTCCGCCAGCATCTCCATATTCCGCCGGGACCCGTCGTATCCGTTGAGCCTAGGCTTTTGACCGACACCACCTTGGACTTTTTGACCCTGCAGAAATTGCATGACCATTTGTCCGGCATGGCCAGTTCCCAACGCCGGCAGCCCATCGCGGCGCGCTTACACTCACCGGTGGAATCAACGGCATTTTTATTTTTTGAACTGATTGGAGCCAGCGACTCCTCACTGCCCGAGAGCTTGGAGGAAGGAGATCGAGATGCGTTGGTACAAGGCTTAATGGGGCAATGTCCAGAAATTGCGCCAGCACCGCATTTGATAGAGGCTCCCGCTTATGCTGCCTATGCCATGTTCGATGCCCAGAATGCCGTGCGCCTGCACCGACTAGCCGATGAAACGGCGGCCGTTTGGCATGATTTAGAGGCGCCGGTACGGAGCCGAACCATTGTTCATCTCCACACGCAATGTGGAAATGGTGTCTATATGCCCGTCTGGACCGACCTGTTCGACCCACAATTGCCGGAAGACCATGGCCCCATCTGGACCTCTCCGGATGTGTGGGTTTTTACGGCTGACCTTCCCATCGAGTGGCCCGGTGAAATGCTCACCAACCGCCTCCTCGCCGAAGGCTGTACTCGATTTGAAAATCACATCGTCGAAGCGCCGGAGAATTGATCCTTTAACCAGCGGTTTTGATAGCTGTTTCCCTCTCCGGGGATGGAGTAGTTCTAGGTGGGAATTTAAAAAACCCTAAAAGCAGGCTGCATTCTTCAGCGGTTCCAACAACTTCTCCGGGACTTTCAGATTTCCTCGTCCTATTCCTACCTCAATGCCTGGTTTGGTGACCCCGTGAAAGTCGCTGCCGCCGGTCACCAGGAGGTCGAGGTGGCGAGCAACTCCCAAGTATTCTGATGTCTGCCTTGGGTGGTGGGTGCTGTAAAACACCTCGATTCCTAAAAGTCCTGCCTCCTTTAATTTTTTGCAGAACTTTTTGAGATCTTCCCCCTTTTGTTTCGTCCAGCCTGGATGGGCAAGGACGGGCACACCTCCTGCCTTTCGAATCCAATCGATAGCCTCTCGGGCCTCCGGGAGTTCACGTGGGATATAGGCGTCCCCTCCCACTCCCAGGTAGCGATCGAAGGCTTCCTTGACGCTGTTCACATACCCTTTCTCTACCAGAACTTGAGCGATGTGGGGTCGCCCTATCGAAGCCGAGTGGCCCTTGGCTTTGACCTCGTCATAGGTAAGGGATAGGCCGAACTTGTTAAGCTTTTCGACGATTTGCGGATTCCTGGTGTGGCGTGAGATGCGATGATCTGCCAAGCATTTTTGAAGCTCCGGGTCCTGCCATTTCAGAAAGTATCCCAGAATATGGGTTTCTTTTTCTTCCCAGCGAGAGCTGATTTCAATACCTGGAATAACCTCGACACCCAACTGGGTCCCCGCTTCTAAAGCTTCAGGAATGCCATCGACAATATCGTGGTCGGTGATCGCCAAGGCGGTCACGCTAGCTTTATGAGCTAAGCTCACTACCTCGGCTGGTGGGACGCTGCCGTCTGAGTAGGTGGTGTGGAGGTGAAGGTCAATTCGAGCCATAAGATAGGTGATTGGCTTCGCTACCGGCTCCGGGCTTTTGGGCAAGGAGCCGGGCGGTGAAAACCGGCTTATCCGCCGTCGCTCCATCGCGCGGTCCCTCATCGTAATGGAGGACCCTTAGCCCTTTTGTTAGGTGAAGCAATTCGTTGTGAGCCAGGCAGAATTCTTTTCGGTGTGGATGCTGATACCGGAGGTGGTTGTCGATCAGAAAGGTTTCAGACATGAGGACTCCCCCTGGTTTCAGGGCCGTCAACAAGGAGGGGAACAGCGGCCGGAAGAGATAGAAAAATACCAAAATCCCTTCGTATCGGTCCTTGCCGAGATCGGGGGGCGCTGCGGGATTTGCTTCGAGATCGACCCGGTGAATCGTGAGGTTGGGAAGGTAACGTTCGCGGGCCATGGTTGAAAGCGTGGCTAGGGTCTGCTCGTCCCGGTCTATTCCTGTAACTGAGTAGCCTAAAGCAGCTAGAAACAGCGCATTCCGTCCATTTCCTGTTGCAATATCCAGGACTTCCCCTTTGGGGAGCTGCGAGAGCCTTTCGATGAGAAATCTAGCGGGCGGCGAGTCTTGGAGTGGGTCAGGAGTGAACGATTGGTAGCGGTTCCGAGTCAGCCGGACTCCGACCGAACCCGTGACCTCAGGCAGGAGGGGGGTAGTTTTTCTGACCCAAATGTGGAGAGTAGGAATGGCAAATTCGGCCAGCAGGGCTCGACTCAAATGGTCCGCCAAGGTTTCGAGTAGGGCACAGTGGTGGCTTGAGCCGAGTTGAACAATTCGAGCGGTGATGTTGGCATAGTCAACGGTCTTGGAAATGTCGTCTTTGGCAATGGCCTCGTCTGGATTGCATTCTAATTCCAGGTCGACCATGAGGGGTTGAGGCTGACGACGTTCCTCCAACGTCACCCCACAGTGACCCATCAGAGTGATTCCTTGAACGATTAATCCATTTCTCATAGGGGCATTGTCGGTAAGGGTGGAATCGATGTCAAGGCAACTGTCCCGGAAGCCTTCCTTTGCTTGACGTTGTTTCAATCCGACTCCTATAATGGCCCCCAGGAAATCCAAATAGGGAGAGGGGTTTAAGGGCCGAGTCATCCCCAAGGTGTAAATTAAGTGGCCGAATTCACACACTTTGACGAATCTGGTCGGGCTCGAATGGTGGATGTGTCGAGTAAGGCCTCGACGGAGCGAATGGCTGTAGCCCAAGCCCGGGTGTGTATGCGGCCCGAAACCCTTGAGAAAATTCAAAAAGGAAAAATCGCGAAAGGGGATGTTCTGGCTGTGGCCCAAGTTGCAGGGGTGATGGGGGCCAAGCGAACTCCAGACCTTATCCCTATGTGCCATCCCTTATTAATCACCAGCGTGAACATTGATTTCAAGGAAGATTCCCAGCCCGATCTTTCCGGGCATTGCACGATTGGCATCCAAGCCACCGTCAAAACCACCGGTCCAACCGGTGTAGAGATGGAAGCCATGACGGCGGTTTCTGTTGCGGCCCTGACGATTTACGATATGTGCAAGGCAGTTGATAAAGGCATGAGTTTTGGGGAGATATTTTTGATATCTAAGTCCGGTGGCAAGTCGGGAGCCTACACAAGATCCGATGGGGATTGCTTAAGCCGTACCACTAATGGGGATGATACATGACCGTGACGGTGAGGCTCTTTGGAATGCTGAGAACTCTGGCTGAAAATCAGCCTGAAATAGTGGTGGCTGTTAATGGGAGGCACCAGGTTAATGATTTAATAGAGGCTCTTCAGACTCTGTACCCTGAAGTCGGCGAGTTGCTCCTAAAGAAAAATGTCTTGGTTTCGGTCAATCACGAGATTGCTCACGGGGAGACGGAGATTTCCAGCGCTGATGAAATTGCGTTTCTTCCGCCTTTTGCTGGCGGGGCCGGTGGAGAATGGAGGGGTGGCCCGCATGTCCACGGTTAAATCCGATGAGGCGATGCTGGTTCGAGTCCAGCGTGAAAATTTCTCCATTGATGTCGAAATTGACCGAGTTCGGAATCGGTCAAAACGCATCGGTGGAATTGCGACATTTTTGGGGACGGCCCGTGACCGCTCGCAAGGGCGGGAGATCAGCAGCATCACCTTTGAGCATTACGAAGGAATGGCCCAGAAAAAATTGCGGGAGATTCGAACGCGCGCCTTGCAGGATTTTGATGTGATCGAAGTCGTGATCCTGCATCGGTACGGGGACATTGCTATCGGGGAGAATATCGTCCTCATCGTAGTCGGAGCGGAGCATCGGGCTGAAGCTTTCAAGGCGTGTAAATGGTGCATCGACGAGTTGAAGCACATCACACCAATTTGGAAGCTCGAACATACACCTGAAGGCGAAGTGTGGGTGGAACAGCATCCATGAACAGCTTGCCCCTTGGTGACCAAGTGATGGACCTTTTTGATACCTTCGATCGTCCCCTTCGGAGCTTGCGCCTCTCGGTGACGGATCGCTGCAACCTCCGCTGCAAGTATTGCATGCCGGAGGAGGAGTATACCTGGCTTCCCCGTGAAACCTTGTTGACCTTTGAAGAAATACATACCCTGGTTGGCATCTTTACGGAATGTGGTGTTGACAAGATTCGGGTGACGGGGGGCGAGCCTCTCTTGCGTCGGGACCTCCCGACGTTAATTCGGATGCTGGCCAAAAATCCTCGAATAAAAGATATTGCCATAACAACCAATGGGGTCTTGTTGGAGGAGCAAGCACAGTCTCTGTATGGTGCTGGCTTGCACCGTATTACGGTTAGCCTGGATACATTGAAGCCTGAAAGATTCAAGGCCTTGACCCGGCGTGAGACCTTTCACAGGGTGCTTGCGGGAATCGATGCCGTGGGGAAAGTCGGGTTCACCGGATTGAAGCTGGACACCGTGGCCATGAAGGGCTTCAATGAGGATGAGTTGGTCGATTTGATCGAGTTTGGAAAAACGGTCAATGCGGAAGTGCGGTTCATTGAATATATGGATGTTGGTGGGGCGAATGATTGGTCAATGGATAAGGTGCTGTCTCGGGCCGAAATTCTTCTGCTGTTGAGGAAGTGGTACGGCCCCATTGAGCCTGTAATCGAAAATAGTTCAGCCCCCGCGCAGCGTTTCATCTTGCCGAATGGGACCACCTTCGGGATTATCCCTTCCACCACCACCCCCTTCTGTGCGACCTGTGACCGGAGCCGGCTCACGGCGGATGGTCTTTGGTACCTTTGCCTCTATGCCAAGCAGGGGATTGATTTAAGGGATTCTTTGCGGATGGGCGTTTTGGATGAGGTGCGTGCTCGTATTCTGGCAGGCTGGCAAGGCAGGACCGATCGTGGTGCGGAGGAGCGGAAGGACCTTGAACAGTTCAGTATGCGGGAGCGGTTTATTGAAATTGAAAAACTTCGGCAAGACCCGCATTTGGAGATGCATGCTCGGGGTGGATAATCGGGTTTTATCAAAAAACAGGTGACCATAGGGGTCTTACCTCGATAAAATCATTCGAACACCTTCCTTTTTTATTTCCCATCTAACTCCTCTTATCTAATCTCGATTTCAATTCCTTAGTCCGTGGCCTTCAATGGCAAAGGCATACATGTCCCTTCGGCTCGAGTGAGTCCTCTCTGTGAGGTGGGGAGAGCGGTCGTTTCTTTTCACCATACATATCCATCCTTTCTCACCGTGTATTTCCTAGCCTCGGACGAATGACCATGTCCTGGGTGACCTATCTCAATAACTGCAGATTACTGTCTTCGCCGCGCGGCCCTTCCATCCATTCCAGTAGTAGATTTTCTTGATGGGAGCAAGGGGCTATGTTATCTTCCTTCTCTTTATGGGACGGTTACAGATACACCAAATGCCCAGAAAGGCCTGAGGTCAAATGGCCTGGTTTCAAAAACCAACATCTTCCGACCCCGAGAAGGGGAAGCTCAAAATCGTGGAAGGCATGTGGCTGAAGTGTACTTTTTGCCGAGGGACCATCTACAGGAAGGAGGTCGAGCGAAGCTTCAAGGTGTGTCCGAAGTGTGGCTACCATTTCCCGCTGTCGGCAAACGAGCGGATTGATTTGCTGATGGACCTCGGTACATTTCAGGAGTGGGACTCTGAGTTGATGCCTGATGATCCCCTTACCTTTGTGGATTCTCAGCCCTATCCGGCCCGACTACAGGTTTCCCAGGGTAATACGGGGAGAAAGGATGCCATTGTCATTGGGGATGGGCGGATTAAGGGACGGTTGATTGCCCTCGGGGTTTTCGATTTTCGGTTCATGGGGGGAAGTATGGGATCGGTTGTCGGGGAAAAAATTTGCCGTGCCATTAACCGAGCCTTGGAAGCAAGAACCCCATTTTTGCTGGTCACGGCTTCTGGGGGGGCACGGATGCAGGAGGGAACCCTATCACTCATGCAGATGGCCAAGACAGCCGCCTCCATTGCCAGACTCGACGAAGCCCGCGTGCCTTTTCTTTCCCTCTTGACAGACCCAACCTTTGGAGGTGTGACCGCCAGCGTGGCCATGTTGGGGGATGTGATTCTCGCAGAACCCAAAGCGTTGATTGGCTTTGCGGGGCCCCGTGTGATTGAATTGACCATCAAGCAACGGTTGCCCGATGGGTTTCAGCGTGCGGAGTTTCTGCTTGAACATGGAATGATCGACGCAATTGTTCCTCGCCCGCATCTCAAAGATACCATTGACACATTGCTAAACCACCTCTCTCCTCGGTGAGGAAGAGGGCCGAAGGGAGCCGGTTCTTTGAGGCACTAAGCGAGTCTCTTTTTGTGTTCGCTTCCAGCTCACGCGGTACCATGGATACCGAATGGCATCCTCAAGGCTCAGCGATGTCAGGCTGAGCCGGTTTCTTCGATAGGCTTTTTCTCCAGAAGGGCATTTCTCGGGTCTAAGGTATGGCTTCAGGTATGGCTTTATCTTACGCCGCTTCGATCGAGTTTCTGTATGGGCTTCAGAAACATGGCATCAAGCTTGGCCTTGAGACCATACAGGCCTTACTGGCCGCACTCAAACATCCACAGAGTCGATACGCTGTGCTCCATATTGGTGGAACGAATGGAAAAGGATCCACGGCTGCTATGGCTGCTGCTATCCTTCAAGCTATGGGGTATCGTGTTGGCCTGTATACGTCGCCACACCTGGTGGATTTTCGGGAACGGATACGGGTTCAGGGGCAGTTCATCCCAAGAGAACGGGTCTCGGAATTCATTCAAAGAATAACCGGAATCCTTCCTTCTCATCTTTCCCCCACCTTTTTTGAATTCACCACGGGGATGGCGTTCCAATATTTTGCAGATGAGCATGTGGATATTGCGGTGATTGAAGTCGGGATGGGCGGGCGTTTTGATGCAACCAATGTGTGCAGCTCTTTGGGTACCATGATTACCAATGTCGCTTTTGATCATGAAGCCTACCTGGGTCGCACACTTCGAGCCATCGCATTTGAAAAAGCAGGGATCATCAAGCGGGGAGTTCCTGTGGTTGTTGGCCCGATGCCGGATGAAGCAAAGGAGGTCGTGATGAGGAGAGCGCGGGAACAAGAAGCTCCTTGTTATTGGTTTGATTCAGACTTCCACATTGCATCCCGTTCTCCAGCCCGGTTTGGCTATAGTGGCGTCATGCATTCCTATGAGAATCTCTCGTGTGCGTTAGCGGGTGACCATCAGGTGACGAATGCGGGGTGTGCGTTGGCGCTCCTTGAAGTGGGGGCCATGACCCGTTTGGAAATATCGGAGGAAGCCATTCGAGCAGGACTTTCTTCGGTTGCCTGGGAAGGGCGGTTGGAGATGATTTCCCAAGATCCCATTCTTCTGTTGGATGGAGCCCACAATCCTGCTTCGGCAGAGGTATTGGCCCCGTACCTGCTTGAGCAAGCCTCCAAGCAGGATGGCAGAAAAATCATTTTGGTGATTGGGATGATGCGGGACAAGGATATGGCGGGATTTCTTGAACCTCTGGCCCCTCTCTCCCATACGATAATCTTCACCCAAATCGAACATCCCCGGGCCGCGTCGGTCCAGGATTTGCAAAATTCCTTGCCTATGAGAAAAAAAATAGCCCACCTTGCCCCTTCTCCAAGTGAGGCGGTTTCGCTCGCTCTGCAGTTGGCCACTCCAGATGATTTAATTTGCGTGACGGGATCTTTGTTCCTCGTTGGCCATGTCAAGAGCTTTCTGCGTGAATGCGAACTTCCTCTCCTCCTCGGGTAAGGGCCTGTTGAAAAATAACTTGGACATCTCGCATCCCATCTTCGGGCCATCTTTGAACGCGCCTCAATCGAAAAAACCTCACCATAGCCGTGCTATGCCTCGGATTTTTCTCAATCGTTCCGTCCAAATCCGACCCA
>JACZVJ010000128.1 GCA_022572725.1 Nitrospinota bacterium
CATGGAGGCATACGCTCTCTGACAATCAGGAGGCTGGTCATGGGGTGACTGACGCAAAAATAAGTCCTCAAATACCAGGACACCTTAGAAAGTCCCTTCGTGTGAGTCTGTGCGCGAAGGGCTTTTGTGTTTCACCGACACGCCTCCACTGGGCCAGAAGGAGGTCATAAAATGCACACACTCATTTGCCCTACATGTGGCTGTTCCCTCGTACGATTAGGAGTCACCAAAGAGAAGGCGACTTCTTACCGCCATCACCGTCAAGAATACCATTTCTGTTGCCAGGGGTGCGTTGACCTGTTCATCACTGATCCCGAGGAGCACCTCCAGGAAACGAATAACCTCATTGTCTGCCCAACTTGCTTGGCTGAAAAACCACTGAATACGGCCGTCAAGGTGAAGATTGGCAATCAGGAGATGCACTTTTGCCGGTGCCCGTACTGCCCAGAAGCATTCGGGAAGAACCCAGAGTTCTACGTGAAGCGTTTGGAAGGCAGCATTCCCAACGAAGGGGTGCTTGATCATGAAGGATGCTGTGTCAGGCCGGTTGACTGAAACTGGCGCGACGGGCTAGCCAGCCATATCGAGAAGCCGATAGGAGGTGCACATGTCTGAGTGTTGTATCGTTCCACACACGGGAGCCCCGCCCACCTGCCCGATGAACGGGGAACCTACGAAACCTGTTGGGCGGAAGACCGTCGAGAGCCTGACCAAACCCGAGGCCCGCTCGGCACTGACGCCCCAGCCCTATCACTTCTGCAACGCCCCTGATTGCGACACCGTGTATGTCTCCGCACTAGGCGATCACCTGATTACCAAAGATACACTCACGGCACGCGTGGGCATTAAGGAAACCGAAGATCCGATCCCACTATGCTACTGCTTTGGTTATGAGCGTGCAGATGTCCGGGATGACATCCGTCGCAAGAACGACACAGACATCCAGAGCATTATCACGCAGCGCGTGAAAGCCGGAGAATGTCGGTGCGAAGAGACCAATCCGAGCGGAGGTTGCTGTCTAGGAGACGTCGCAAAAGCCATCAAGCATGCGCAGGCTTTAAAGGATCAGGGACTTCTTTGATTGAGGAAACGAGGCGCTCAAGGCCAGACTTCGTCAATTGGAGGCGAGATCCAGCGGAGTCTCAGTCAGTCTCCATTGAGAAACGTTCCCCGTCGCAGAGCGCCTCACGCCTTCGGGCGTGAGGCTTCTATTGCTTTGCAGGAATAATGTACTGACTTGAGCGTCTTATAACCGATGGATTTCCCGCTGCTCCATCGCTTTCGTGACTGACGCTATGAGGGTCTCCTCCTGGAGTGGTTTGACCAGATAGTTTACGATCATCCCGTGCGTGACCAGGCTGGCCAATGAATCGGTCTGGAGTAAATGGGTCTGCATCTCCGCCTCGTGCTGAACCACATTCCAAAGGAGTCTGGCGGCTGCGCCTCCCAATACTTCCGCCCCCGGGCCCTTATGCTCAGCAATGAGCTGCTGCATATGAGGGTCGCCGGTCACGTCCACGATCAGATTCGTGCCTTCCGAGGCAATCAGGCTAATCGCATCGTGGACGACTGGGATACGCAGCTCATTGGCACGTTTCAGTGCTGGTGCGTTTGGATCTTTGTCGGTGATCCCGACAATCTCAATGCCGGGCAAATGGCTGAATAGACTGAGCAGCGCGCTTCCACCTTTGCCGCCTCCTAGAATGGCAATTTTTGTTGGTCGGGTATTCCCCATCTCGAAATGCGGTAACCCGGTCAGGCCAATCAGAGAGATGCGCGGGTAATGCTTCTTGAAATAGGTGATTGCCTCCAGGCCCTTGCTCTTGGGGATATCCGTGATAATGACGTCGACCACAAAGGGATTCTCGCCCGAACCCATCGCCTTGATAGCTTTCTCTCCGTCCTCGATCTCGATCACGTCGTATCCGGCCCGCTCGAGGTTCACGCGTATATTTTCTCTGACGTCCGACTCATCCTCGACGACCATTACACAGCCCTTGGAATACTTAAGTCTTTTTTTGGGGGACAGGAGGCACAGGCAGTAGTACAACATCCAGACCATCGCGGCGATGCCGACCACAATTCCCAGGTATACCCAGAATCCCATTGTTGAGAACATGTTGATCCCCTTTGTGCTGTTAGCCCCCTCTGAGGGTAGTCCCCTGAGGAGACCATTCAGATTCCGCGTCCGACTACTTCACGCGCCTGCTTGAGAGGTTTACGTTTCATTTTCAGCTCAACGCCTGCACTGGCCTCTGATCATTTCACCGGGAATGAGAGGATGACGCCCCCCATGACATCGTTGAGCTTGTAGTCCCGCCTCGGACTGAGGTAGCTCCTCGTAAGGTAGGCAGCTAACCGAATTCCCGCCTGAACCTGCGGGCAGGCCAGGTTGCTCCTTTCACCTCGTGCTGAAAACGAAAAAGCCCTTCGGGCGTGGATCACCCGGAAGGGCTCTCGTAAGGAAATCAATTATGTTGATGTGTGAAACAAGGGCTCACCCCATCGCTGACCTCAGGGAGGTTAATCTCACATAGCCTGCTCCTCGGGGATGAAAAAGTAAAGAGCTACCCAATGATAGGGTTGGGCCCACACTCTTTCCCTTCGGTATGCTTTTGCAGCCCTCGCGTGTAAAACATCAGAGCTCATTCCTTGCCTTTAGCCCGCAGTTGGGCCGCTCCTGGCTCATGGGCTGAATTTTCCCCCCTTGCACTCTTCCTCCATTGCTGTAAGCTATTCTCCCTCGTGGCCAAACCGAACCTGAACGCCCAAGCTCGTGAGGTGATGGGTTCTCGGGTTGTTACGGCACACCCCAAGACCACGAGGCGGGAAATCGCCGTTCAACTCTTGGGGGAGTGTGATATGAATAGGTTGGACACCAGCCCCATTCGCGCTCGGGAAAGGCTGGGTGGCTGGCTGACCTACTCCTACCGCGAGGCCGCATGAGGTTTTTGACCATACGGTGTGCATTCAACCAGGACACGGGCTGAAAATCGGCAAGCCCGTGGAGGAATTGTGAATCATGATGAAGGCAGTACAATGAAACCCAGGTGAGAAACAGTTACAATAGAATGGAGCCGGAATGTGGTTGTTCTTCGCGGAACCGAGTGGACGATCGTGGGTAGCCTTCCTGCGTATCCCCGCTTGAAAAAGGGGAGGAGGTGGATGTCCCACCAACTCCACGAAGACCTGTTTTTTCAATGGCCGAATGGAAGAAGAAATCTCACCATGAGTGATTCTATAACCCTGGATCATGGTACGCGTAGTCGCTGAGCGTGCACACAAGAAAATAGGCGGTCACAGAATCGGGGTGGTTCGGCGCACCCTTCACGGCAAGACGGTCAATTTCACACAGAAAGGAGGGACACCATGGGAGACAAAGGTGGAAAAAAGGATAAAATCAAAAGTCAAAAGCAGAAAGCCAGCCAACAGCAGAAAACCAGCCAACAGGCAAAACAGAAGCAAGGAAAATAGCCGAGGCGCGCTTCTCGGTGGAAGGTGTGGGTTTCGCCTAGGCGAAGCCCACAATTCCTGAGGCACTCCAACTCCTGCTAGGGGAATATCAGGAGAATTTTGGGGCCATGAGCGAAGCACCAGATGGGGCAATCACACATTATTAAGAAAAACCCTCCGCTCTACGCTATTTTTCCCGTGGATCTCGAATTCCTAATTCGGTCGTCAAATGGGCATTCCATCACCTTGCGGCTAACGTGTCCCTTCTATAAATTCATCCCCATTGAAAAACTTTAGTTTTTTAGATACCCCAAGGCTGGATGAGTTTTTTGACCATATGGAAAAAATCTCTTCTTCGGGGCGACCGTTCCACCTTCAAATTATTTGCTGGGACGCGCTTTCCCGGCAATAGCCTTTAAGTCTGATCCGCATTTAAAATTCACCGTTTTAGAGGCTTTAATCTTAATGACCTCGCCCGTTCCAGGATTGCGGCCTTTTCTCGCGGGACGGGATTTGATTTTAAAGGTTCCAAACCCCACCAACTGAACTTCCCCGTCTTTCTTAATTCCGGTTTCAATCGCGGCTAAGACGGCCTGAAGAGCGCGGGTTGCGGCCGCCTTGGACTCCAAACCAGAAGCCTTATTGGACAGTATGTGTTCTACGAGCCCTTCTTTTCTCATAATCCCTGTTCCTCCTGCTAAGGTGAGTCTTTGACAATGGCCACAGTATAGGTGTTCCCAATGACTTTTCAAGTGAATCTTTTCTGTGATTCTCCTTAACCCCGACAAAGCCAGCCCCGACATCTTCTGGCTCCAGAGCCAGGACTCTCAATGAACGCTTCTGCTGCAAGTTCGGAAAGTCAGTACTCATGCCTGCCCCCATCTACTGATGACCCCATCTATGATGAATGGGTTCCTCTGAAACAGGATTGAGACAATAAGGAGCGAGTGTACTCTATTCTGTCGAATCGGGTTCGTTACACATTTCTGTAATAAAGCTCATCATCTCTTCAACAGCGATCTTTCTTCGGAACTTACTTTCTTCAAAGGCCACTGATCCCGTTGTGCTCGAGTCAATGATTGATAGTTTCCACTCAGAAGGGAGGGCTACGAATGTTTGGTTTACTCCGGTGAGTCCCGTGTGTCTGGAAATTTTGTCAAGCAACTCATCAAGCTTGACTGCTTTCGAACCTTCCTGGGTTGCGATTAGCTTAACGTAAACATCCGTTAGACTTTTGAGAAAGGCATATTGTTCAGAAGTGAGTGTCGGCACTTCCTTCGTAGACTGGGAAGCAAGTCGGGCTTCGAGGCACTTAGCATATTCTTTGAGCAGACCTGCACTTTTTGAGTGAAAAATCGGCATCATGCCAGCAGGAGGAGAGGTAAGGAACCCGGTTCTTTTAAATCCGACGATGATCCCTCTCAATGTTTTTTGAGTGAGTCCCAATGCTCCGTGGAATTTGGCACAAAAATGCTCTTCCAGGTGAATGTCAGAGGTTGAATTAAATATACCTAATTCATTGAGTGTCAGTAGGAGTTGGGCGAGATGGACAGAAGCTGTAGATAGGGGAACCGTACCCGCTTCGAATTGACGGACAGTCTTATTGAGCTCTATAAATTTATTCTCTAAGTTCTCGAAGCGCCCAAGAATTTCCTTTAGCATGGATTGGTACCATTTAGGTACGTCAGCAGACCTCTTGAGTAAGATGTTCGTTTTGAATTCCCGGCACTGCACTGAGCCATGGGCCTGGGCAGAGGCAGTTCTTTTTTTTCAAGCAAAGAGAGGGTGCCAATGACTTCACCCTCCACAATGGTGGAAAGGTCAATTTTATTTCCATTTGCTTCCTTGAAAATTTTGACGGAACCGGATTTCACAAGAAAAATGGTATTGGCATCATCTCCTTGTCGAAAGAGATACTCTCCATCGATGAAATTTCGTATTACGTCTTTCTGGGCCTTGCTCATTGTCTTGCTTACATCATATTTAAAGCGGGGGAGATATGAAAATTTACTATTAAGAAAATTGTTAGTCTTTTGACGTTCAAACGAACGAATGTGTTTACTTGTACTTGCGCTGCCAAAAGCAGAAAATAGTCAGAAGAATTGGGGTCAAAGAATTGGGGCCAGGCATGACTAGAAACTTTTCCCCTACTCCTCCTGCAGACGAAAGACCCCGCTGGCTCGGGCAAGGTACATGGCCTCGTCGTCTTCACCAAACATGATCGGGCTGGTTTATCCACCTTCGCACAATGCTCCCACCGCCCGTCCTCCGCAGTAGCCTGGTATGGAGGGTGGATAAAGTTGGGAACACCGTCGGCCAGAGTCTTAGACATCGGGCCCTGAATGCGAGGGTTGTGATCCTCCGATGGTTCGGCGGAGTGGGCAAAGCCAGGGGGGAAAAAGGGGTCTGGGGGGGGGAATGGGGTCTGACCCTGAGAGTTCCCTTACTCGGAGAGTTCCCCAGACCGAGGGCTCCCAGCGGGTGTCGGATAAGTCAATACTCATGCCTGACCCTGGTATACTGACCCTGGTATAGGTGGTGGAAGAATATCAACCTTTGCTGGCTAGTGCTCTGGGTTTCACAGGAGCTGGCAAGGGAGCTACAGTCCAACTACTAGACCAATGAGTAGATGGCGGTAATGACGCTGCTCATTTTGGTGCAGGTAGTGGTGCTCCGGGTTTTGGAGGTACAATCGGTCGATTGCCTGCATCCTGGGCGAAACGTCCCATGGAAAAAATCAAACAAATGAATAAAAATACGGCTCGACCAACTCTCATAGTGGCAGTAGGTATCTTGCTCGAGGGAAACTAACAATAGAGGTTGTAATACTTACTTATTGAAAGACGTTATTTTGCAAAAGCCAGTTAACTATTTAACAACACGATCATGAAACGCTATATTCTATTCAACAAACCCTATGGAGTCCTCAGCCAATTCACCGGCGAGGCTGGCCAAAAAACCTTGGCGGATTTCAATTTTCCACAAGATATTTACGCCGCCGGCAGACTGGATAAAGACAGTGAGGGACTTTTGCTGCTGACGAATGATGGCCCACTGATTGAAAAACTACTTAATCCTGATAATGCTCATCCTAGAACTTACTTCGTTCAAGTGGATGGGGTACCGGGGCAACAAGACCTGGATAAACTTATGTCTGGATTAGAGATGAAGGGTTATCGGGCCAAACCTTGTGAAGCAAAATTGCTTACTGAGGAGCCTAAGCTTTGGGATAGGCTTCCACCTATACGCAAGCGAAAAAACTTACGTACCAGTTGGTTGCAGATGACATTGATTGAGGGAAACAATCGACAAGTGCGGAAAATGACAGCTCAAGTTGGATTTCCTACCCTTAGACTTGTAAGGTCTCAGGTCGGTGGCTATTTCCTGGACGGATTGGGGTTAGGCGAGTGGATGGAGTCAAAGGATTTTCAATGTAACTGACTTCTTCAAAAGAATCTTTAAAAGTCATAGGGAATAGGAATTTAAAGGGCCTTTTGGGCTGGACAGAAAAGTACCGAAGGAGCGGCGCGGTGTCAATCACGCCAATCAGGGAATGACTACCACAGCGGTCAGGTGAGCCGGTGACGGAGGCCCTTCCCGGCTTGCCCCCGCCGTGTCTCCGTTGCTGGCTCATGGGCTGAATTTTCCCCCCTTGCACTCTTCCTCCATTGCTGTAAGCTATTCTCCCACGTGGTCAAACCGAACCTGAACGCCCAAGCCCGTGAGGTGATGGATTCTCGGGTTGTTACGGCACACCCCAAGGCCACGAGGCGGGAAATCGCCGTTCAACTCTTGGGGGAGTGTGATATGAATAGGTTGGACACCAGCCCCATTCGCGCTCGGGAAAGACTGGGCGGCTGGCTGGCATACTCCTACCGCGAGGCCGCCTGAGGTTTTTGACCATACGGTGTGCATTCAACCAGGACACGGGCTGAAAATCGGCAAGCCCGTGGAGGAATTGTGAATCATGATGAAGGCAGTACAATGAAACCCAGGTGAGAAACAGTTACAATAGAATTGAGCCGGAATGTGGTTGTTCTTCGCGGAACCGAGTGGACGATCGTGTTTAACCTTCCTGCGTAACCCCGCTTGAAAAAGGGGAGGAGGTGGATGTCCCACCAACTCCACGAAGACCTGTTTTTTCAATGGCCGAATGGACGAAGAAATCTCACCATGAGTGATTCTATAACCCTGTATCATG
>JACZVJ010000129.1 GCA_022572725.1 Nitrospinota bacterium
CATCACCGAACTCCGCCCCCAAAAACGAATGTACCCCGTATCTCAAACGACAACGACGGAATCTGCCATCCATGCCATCAATTTGGGGCACATTTTTTTAACCATGCCGGATGTCTCCCCCGATGGAGTCGCCGTCGCCCGTGGAGTCATCAATCCTTTGATTCTCTTGGTGTGGGGCGGTGGAGGCATTATGGGGTTGGGTATCGTGCTCAACATTTTTCGACCGCGTAAACAGGGTGAGTAGGAGGGGCCAGTGACTCGAGGGACACAGCTGACCATTGGTGTCATATTGTTCGGCCTCTTGATCCTGTTCATTCAGGGACTTGGGGGGGATCCAAGAAGCATCCCAACCGTGCTCATCGGGACTCAGGCCCCAAACTTTGTAGGGCCGGACGTTGAGTCGGGTGATCCGATCTCGTTGTCGCAATTCCAAGGTAAAGTTCTTGTATTGAATTTTTGGGCTTCTTGGTGTCAGGAATGCAAAGTCGAGCACAGTAATCTCCTCAAGCTTCACGATCGATTTAAAGACCACCCCAATTTCGACATGCTGGGAGTCAACTACCAAGATCAAGTCAAAGAAGCTCAAGCCTATCTCAAGGTGTTTGGCTCATCCTTTCGACACGTTCGGGATGTCAAAGGGGCCTTAGCCATCGACTTTGGGGTCTATGGTGTTCCCGAAACATTTGTGATCGATCAGCAAGGTGTCATTCGGCATAAATGGATCGGCCCAATCGTGGGAGACCCTTACACCTATCTCACCGAAAAGATCCTCACCCCGCTTCTCAACCAAACGACGGCCTCGACCTGATGCGAATCCCGTTCCTCGCCGTACTCATTTTTCTCCTAGCGCTCCCGTCGCCAGGCCAGGCGGCTATGGTGGATGAAACGGAGATCGACATCCAAACACGGGAAATTGCCAAAACGCTCCGATGTACGGTCTGCCAGACGGAGAACATTTGGGAATCCGGAGCTCCCTTAGCTCACCAGATGCGGGATGTGGTCCGGGAGCGGGTCACGCAGGGGCAATCCGCCGAGGAAATCCGCGCCTACTTTCTCAGCCGGTACGGCGATTACATCTTGATGGAACCGCCCAAACGCGGCATGCATTGGTGGGTTTGGCTTGGTCCCTTCGCCTTGCTGCTCATTGGAGGGTTTTTACTGTACCGCGAGCTCGGCCGCTGGGTCGCCCATACTCCCGCTCCCTCTACTGAAGACCTGACCCCTCTCGATGAGGAATCCCGTCGACGAATCGAGCGAGAACTCCATTCAGGCCCTTAATCCAGGGATTGCTCTCCCATGTCGGTTCTCTTTCTTCTTCTCTGCGGAATTATCCTTGCGCTGATCATCGCCGCCATCTCCTCGCCCTTCTGGCGAAAAGATCCCACCAATACCATGTTGGTGAGTGAGCAAGCAGCCCAGGATCAAGAGCGGGAGGATCTGAAGGTCGAACGGGAGGTGCTGTCCCATTCCCTCCAAGAACTGGAGGTGGAACTGGCTCAAGGACGGCTCGAACCTGAAGACTATAGCCGACTCAAAGCAACCGACGAGCGACGCTTGCTCCATGTCCTTGACCGCTTGGAAGCGCTGAAACCGGAAAGTACAGCCGAACAAACCCCATCCGCCTCCACGCCACTTCCAAGAACCTCCTGGGCCGCCGCAGTCATTCCCGGCCTTCTGGTACTCGTCCTTTCCAGTGGAATTTATGGATACCTCCATGAGCGCACCATTCCAAACTTGGTGGATCTTCGAACCCAAATGGGGACTGACGCCCCAGACCCGCTGAAGATGGTCGCAAGGTTGGAGGCCCGCCTCCGGGAGAATCCCGATGACCTACAGGGCCAAGTGATGGCGGGCAGATCGTATATGGCCTTGGAGAGGATTGAGGATGCCAAGAGGGCTTGGAGCAAGGTCCTAGAGCTGGACCCTCGCAATCATGAGGGGCATTTCCACTTGGGCGTGATCCTCGTAGAGACGAGAAAATTCGACGATCCGGAAATGTTCCAAACCGCCCTGGCGCATTTCGATAAAGTCATTGCGGACCTACCTACTCAACCTGGCGTGAATTGGTATCGAGGTCTGGTCCTCTGGTATCTTAAACGCTATCGAGAAACTGAAGAGGCCTGGGCCACCGCCTTTAAAAACCTTGACCCTGGGAGCCAAGATGCCCAATTCGTCAAAGCTGCCCTTGCCAAGTTGCGAGCTGGAGAAACTCCGTTTTAACAGCCGTGAGAAGGGTCAAGCGTGATGCGTGATGGATGAAACCGGTCCCACCCCATCCTTGTTGCATTCCTGATCATCTCTTACTGATTTTTTAGATGGAGCTCAGATAGGAGCCAACAAGCAAGATCGAGAGCATCATGACCAGAATAGCCTTCTGAACCAGGCCCACTCGGCCACCAGAGGGAGCTCTCACCATATGGTGAGTCTCTCGCGAAGGGGGAGCGTAAGGATCCATGATAAAATCGTGGATCAACATGAGCCCGAACGTAATCGTAAAGAGGAGCAGCTTCAACATCAGGACCGCACCCCAGGTCGTTTCAATTCTGGCAGAACCGCTTTCATTCAGGATGCTATAGGACCCCGTGAGAATGAGCGCGATCAGGCTTACCCACGCTAAGGTCCGGAATCGCCGGCCAACCCGACGGAGTATTTCGGCTTGGTGGGATTCAGGCGTCAACCCTTGCAGAGCCGGCATCAGGACGGCATGCAAAAACACCAGACCCCCCACTAAAGTCACGACCGCAAGCAGGTGAATCCAGGTGACGAAGTAGATGGGCATCGAAGCTTCTACGCAGAAATCGGTAGTACGTTCCCGGCCTATATAGCATGCACCCTAAGGTGAGTCAAAATTCGCCAAGGCCGCCGAGGTGGGCATGAGCCGAGGCTTTTTCGAGTTCCGAGTCGAGGATGACCCAAATTTCCTGGCCTTCCTCTCACCCTTTCACAACCCCCCAGTGTGACTCTCAGGAAATGGAGACCCACACACTCATGAGGTAAGACCATGAACGCCCGCGTAACAATGGACACTGACGGCAAACGTGTAGATCTGCCGGTCATCACCGGCACCGAAGGTGAGAGAGGCCTCGATGTCAGCCGGCTGAGGGAGCAAACCGGCATGATCACCTTAGACCCCGGGTACGTGAACACGGGATCGTGCACCAGCAGCATCACCTTCCTCGACGGGGACCGCGGCATCCTTCGGTATCGTGGAATCCCCATTGAAGAACTCGCCAACCGGTCGAATTTCCTGGAGACGGCTTTCCTTCTGATTTACGGACAACTTCCAAAGGAAGATGAATTTCGTTCGTTTGTCGAGGTGATCACCCGTCACACCATGCTCCACGAAGACGTGAAGCGGTTTTACGACGGATTCCCCAAGGATGCCCATCCCATGGCCATTCTGTCGGCCGTTATCGGAGCCCTCTCCACCTTCTACCAAGACAGCCAGGACCCCACAAACCCAGAACACGTGGAAATTTCCATCCACCGCCTGATCGCCAAAGTTCCTACCATTGCCGCCTACTCCTACAAAAAATCCCTTGGGCAACCCTTCGTCTACCCGGATAACGCCCTGGAGTACTGTTCAAATTTTTTGCGAATGATGTTTTCTATACCGGCAGAACCCTACTCCGTAAACCCCACCATTGCGAAAGCCCTGCACCTGCTTTTTATCCTGCACGCCGATCACGAACAAAACTGCTCGACCTCCACCGTCCGGTTAGTGGGATCCTCCCACGCCAATCTGTTCGCCTCTGTTGCAGCGGGAGTCTATGCGTTATGGGGCCCACAACACGGAGGGGCCAACCAGAAGGTAATCGAGATGCTGGAAAGGATTCGGGCCGATGATGGGAACGTTCGAAAGTACGTGGAGATGGCCAGGGACAAGAATAATCCCTTCCGCCTGTTTGGTTTCGGCCATCGGGTGTACAAAAACTACGACCCCAGAGCTCTCATTTTAAAAAAAGCCTGTGATGAGGTTTTGGGCACACTTGGGACGCAGGATCCCTTGGTCGACATTGCCAAACAGATTGAAGAAATCGCGTTACAGGATGATTTTTTCCTGTCCAAAAAACTGTACCCCAACGTCGATTTCTACAGCGGAATCATTTACAAAGCGATAGGGTTTCCCGTGAACATGTTTACGGTTCTCTTTGCAATGGGACGTCTGCCTGGGTGGATTGCCCATTGGCGGGAAATGATGGCAGATCCCAAGGTGAAGATTGGTCGCCCAAGACAGATTTACACCGGTCCTACCCAAAGAGAATATGTGGCGATCGAGGCGAGATAATCGGTTGGTTGGAAAGCGATCGATTCTCCGTCGGCTAGCCCCAATCCTTCCAATTGAGGAGTCTCCCTCGCATGGGGATACATCCCCGATTGGGAAGGGGTGGAGGATCCCTCTTACACCATCGTCGACTTTTTCATTTCAATGGTTCCATTGAAGATCACACCATCTTCAATGGACAACCGCGGGGTACACAGGGACCCATCCATATTTGCAGAGGCCAGCAACAGCACCTTCTCGGTGGCAGTAATATCTCCGACAATCTGGCCTTTGCTAATCACGGAGCCGGCGTTGATCGTGGCGGTAATGATGGCCTGTTGTCCAACAAGCAGGGTCCCCTCTGTGTGAATCTCACCATTAAGCTTCCCATCGATGCGAACGCTCCCTGTGTAGTTGATGGTCCCTTTAAACTCCACACCTTGGCCAATGAATGCCACCACCTTTTCCTTGCCGAAGAGGGCATCACCGGAATTTCGGTCCCGTGAGGGATCGGAATAGGCATCACCGGTCGGTGAATAGGTCGTTCGCTGTTCCTCCAGCTCGACGGTAGACATATCGCATCCTCCTTATGGATTCCCACATCCCTCCCACTCAGGAGGCAGATTGTGGCAGTTATGGAAATTTACCGACTGTCTTGATACATCATCGGCTGTTTTTAGCGCAGCTTTAACCCTCAGGAACCGAAATTATTACCCATGAAATGCCACAAAACCGGGCCAACACCTCTTTTTCGTGGGGGCTGCCCAAACAGCCAAAACAAGGATACCTTTTTAAGGACCCGTTCTGCCACCTGGCACACCCCCGCTACAACCCAGGATTAAAACTCAACCTTGGGCGTGGCACGGGCCTCTTCCCCGATCTCAAAATACTCCGCAGCCCCCACGCCAGCCAGCCCCGCATAAAACCGGCCAAGCAGTTTTCGGATATACGTGTTTAATTGGCGAACCGCATCGTTATACCGTTTGCGCTCTACGGCCAACCGGTTTTCCGTTCCTTCCAATTGATCTTGAAGCTTTAAAAAGGACTTATCCGATTTCAACTGTGGGTAGGTCTCGCGCAGCACCAAAAGCCGCGACAGTGCCCCCTCCAGCCCTCCAGCGGCCCTGGCTTTTTCATTGATGGAGCCGGCCTGAAAATAGGCCTTCCGCGCCTCAGCCACCCCCAGGAAAATTTTCTCTTCCTGTTTCGCCACCCCCTTGACCGTCTGGACCAGATTGGGGATCAGCTCAAACCGACGTTGCAATTGGTTCTCCACTTGGGCCCACCCACTCTTCACGGCCTCATCATACGTCACGGCCTGGTTATAGCCCGAATACACGCATCCTCCGGCCAAGAGAAAAAACCCGACAACAATCCCAAACACAATCAGCAAGATTCGACCTGCGCTCACCACTCCCCCCCTTTCACATCGAATTCCAACCTGTTACACCACAAGAAAAACCCGAGAGGTCGCGAATTAAGTGATTCCTCAGAGGCCCTCCTCAGAGGCACTCCTACCAACCCGCACCCCCTCCACCGCCGCCAAAACCCCCTCCGCCCCCAAAGGCGCCACCGCCAAAGCCTCCACCAAAACCACCACCGAAGCCACCGCCCCAATGGGATCTTCCGCCAGCGAGGCTCCCTAAGGCGCTTCCTAACAGCAATCCTCCAACCAATCCCCTTCCACCCCCCCAGGCAGAATAGTGGCGCCGTCGCCGCATCATGGAGAGGAGACCAAACAGGATGAGGATCGGGATCAGGCCGGCACCAAAAGCCCCACGGGATCCCCCACGGCCTTGAGGACGAGAGCGTGGCATCCCACTCAATTTGACCTGCTGGGCGTCAGCCACTCGATTGGCCGTGATGACCACCAATTGGAAAAGGCCTTGGGAATACTGACCTTGCTTAAAAAACCGGGAAGCCACTTCCCGGGAGATGGACCCCGTCCATGAATCGGGCAAGATCGGCTCCAGCCCGTAGCCCGTCTGGAAACGAACCTTTCGCTCCTTGACCGCCAACACAATCAAGGCGCCGTTATCCTTGCCTTGCTGGCCGAGCTTCCACATTTCCGCATGCCGTTGGCTAAAAGTAAACATGTCTTCGCCATCGGTCGAGGGAACGGTCAGAACTTTTACCTGGGCGGTAGTTTTCTGCTCCAATTCCCGAAGCCAGCCCTCCAATTGCCGTTCAACGGAGGCATCAATAATCCCCGCGGTGTCCACCACAAACGTGCCGGGATCGGGGATAGAGACCTCCCCCAGAACCCCGGTCGGGCACAACACCACAAGGAACAAGATCAGCGTGGGGAACAGCACACGAAGGAAGTTACCACCGATCGACGAATGTCTTGAGCGCCTCGATATCATCATAGAGCTGACGAAATTCCTCCCACCCATGACGGCCAGATTGGTTCACGGCACCTCGCACACCGGACAAGGAGCGGTCCACCTGTTGCTCCACTTTTTCCACCGCCTGAATCCCAGGGAGAAACTCCCGCTGACCGTGAAGCCACAGGAGTCCTCGCAAGGTGCGAACGAGGCGTTCGGCGACATCGCTCTCGATGGTGCCGAAGAGTTTTTCCCGCCCCGCCGCGGCCAGCAAGCCTTGACGCATGGCAATGAGAATTGTTTTGAGTTCCCGTTCGCACTGATGCCGAACATGGGCAACCTCAAACGAAAGATCCGCGAAATGATCCGGCCCCACAAGGCAGATATGACATTGTTGGATTTCCAGAAATTCCAACGGAAAGGTATCCAACGAGGCTTGAATATAATCGGGGGTCATAATCAACGGAGCCACAATCTTGGCCTTGCCGAGTTTGGCACCCTCCCGGGCGAGCAGACGGAGCATATCCAAATCCACCCTGAGGAACACCACCACGCTCTTGGCCGTATGGCGAGCCGGATCAAACCGGGGAGTCGCAATGGCCCCAAACACCGTCACAGCCAGACAATTCGATCCGGCAAGTGCCTGGACCCGGTCGGCAAATTTCCGGAGTGGCTCCTGCATCGCGTGAGCAATCTGCTCAAACCCTTGGGATTCGGTCATGTCGTTTCTTCCTTAATCTTGAAGGGATACGGCACAAAGCAATGAGACGAGGCTAAAGTCTTGGAGCGACCCAGTTAAATACTCTACCCTATTCAATGGCCAGAAATACAACCCCTCCGAAAAATTTCCCAAGCAATTCGGGCTCCGAGGCTCAACACCCAGCCTTAATCTTTCAACCATAAAGCGCTGTTTTAAACAGCCTGTTCAGAAAATGGGGGCTGGCTCCGGCACAGAAGGGGGACAGTCCCTGATCAGGACAGTCCCCGTCGGTGCCTGTCCCCATTTTCATGATGCAT
>JACZVJ010000037.1 GCA_022572725.1 Nitrospinota bacterium
CGGGTTCCACCTTCCAAGATCGATCAGATGCACGTTTCAAGACCTGACCCCCCAATCGTTGTGACCCCCCAATCGTTGACCCTATTTCTTTTGGTGGGCATGGCCCACCCTACAACTAATTCGTTCCTCACCCCATACTCCACCAAAGTTGCCACTGATCCAGGAAAACGAAACCGGGGAATCGCGGTCTACCTAGGCTTCCGGTATTTGGGAGAGAATTCGTGCAATGGCGCCTGCGGCAGTTGCCCGAACGGCCTCATTCGAATCACGAAGGGCCTGTTTCAGTTGAGGAATCACGTCACGCCCTCCCACTCGCCCCAAGCTACGAGCGGCGGTAATCCGGGGCCTGGGAGTTGGATCATGTAATAAGAGGGTTAACGCGCCCACCACATCACGGCTCCGACCATTGGAAAGGGCTTTGGCGGCGGATGACCTCAATCCAGGGTTTTTGCTCTGGACCAATTCCCGGACCGTCGAAGCGACCACTCTATACGGACTATTCAGCCGGAGAAGCCCAGCGACGGCAGCCGCTCGTACTCCGGGATTGGGATCCTGCAGCGCCTCGGTTAAGGGGGAAATGGCTTCCTCAGCTTTCAGTTTACCGAGGCTGACGGCGGCGACGCTTCGCACCGCTGGCATTCGTTCCGACAAAACAGGGAGTAAGGCTGAAACTGACTCTGGAAGATTCAACTTTCCGAGCGAAGCTGCGGCGGCAGCACGGATGGACGGCTGCCGATCACGCAGCCCTCGTGCCAAAAGCGGGATCGCCCGCGGGTCTCCAAGGTCTCCCAACAGCCGCAAGGCTGATCCACGTTCATAGCCCTCCTGAACCTCCGTCGCTTTTTGAATTCGGTCCCAATACTCCGTTCGTCCAAGCATAAACAACGCACCGGCCGCCGCCACCTGAACCACTTTTTGCTCATCATGCAAGAGCGGCGTAATAAGAGGAATAAGAGCCTTGTTCCCCGACCGCCCGAGTCCCTTCAAGACGGCAACCCGCACCAAGCCCGCTCGGTCCTGAAGCGCTTCCCGAAATCGTTTCGACCGTTGGCCGGCTGGCAGTCGCCCCAGCCCTTCAGCCACAAGAGCTCGAATCATCCCCGTCCCATCGCTCAGTCCGTCCTCAAAATAGGGAACGATTTCATCAGAATGAATTTCTTTCAAAGCGGTATAGGCGGCCCCCCTGAACTGGTCACGCATATCCGTACGAACCGGAAGAATGATGTTAATGGCCATTTCCCGGAGGACTTCTTCATTTTCCCTCCCTAACTCTTTTGAAAGGCGTTCGTACTCAGCCAGACCCTCCTGAGTTTTTCCTAACCGAACAAGGCTGAGCAATTTTAATCGTCGGACTTGCGATAAGGAGGTTTGGGCTTGTATGAGAGGTTCGACCAATTCCAAGGTTCGCTCATACTCTCCATTCACAAACGCTTTCCGGGCTTCGGCAAACCCACGACTGGCTTGGGGCTCTGCTCCACTGGCTATCCCCAACCCCAACAGCAGGGTCAGGACAACGAACATCAACCAACCCAGGTTCTTGAAGGGTGTCCGGGAAATCCTCATTTACCCCGCTTCGGCCTGCTTTTCAGTGGCCTCTATCCTTTGGTATCCAAGGGGGGGTTCAAAATAAAATTCAGGTTGGGTGGAGTACACAATGTGTTCATATTCAACCGCCCAATCCCTGTCCTGACTGACCAGTTTCAGCAACACATCCCGCTCGATATCCACCCACTCGAAAAAAGTTTCGCGCCGACCAGAACGGTCCACCACGACCTCAAACAGCTTGGCCGGTCGCCCGCCCGCGAATGCGTCACCGATCAGGGTGCGGGCTGTTTCACCATCTAACCGCACTGTGAAGGGGAGCAAATAGTCCACCGTCAAGGGAACCGCCATCACCAAACGCCGTCGGGACAACACATACCACACCTTTTGTTTGTCCAACCTGATGATCGTCACTCCCGCATACCCGAGATCCGTCCGCACCCCTCCCATATGTTCAATGCGATACCGATCTCCTTTGACAAACAATTGGGCCTTGGACGTTTTTCCGCCCGAGCGCCAGGTGAGCCGAGCCGAAAATTCAATGTCGCTTGCCCCGCTTAGGCTTTCTTGTTCCCCAGCAGCGAAGGACGAACCCATCCCAACCATTGCAACAGCCAAAAGTATGGTAAGGGAAATAATCCACGGGAAGGACCGCATTCGTCCTTCGCGAAAGGAGTTGCACCAGAACATAATTATTGGCGTTCAACCAGAGGTTCGATGGTGATGGGGCGACCGAGGGCTCCCGGTCCAAAGCGGGGAGGCCTCATGATGGTGCGAACTGTTCGTCGATTGGTGGGAGCAGGAAGCTCGAATTGAAGAGAAAGGATTTGTCCCGGCGTGATCGTCACCACTTGTTCCATAAGCTTTTTAATACTGGGATGCCAGGCGAGTAAGCGATACGTCCCTGGGGGAATGTGGTCAATTGAAAACTGGCCATTCCCGTTGGTTATCGCATAATACGGGGTATCCACGGCCCGGGCCCAACTCACCATGTAGGCATGAAATCCACATTGCATCACAAAGGTTCGACGACCTTTACTGAGGGTGAACTGCTGAACCATGGATTTCCCGGGGCGGTGGTCATGCCTAGCATGTAAGTCCCCTCGCTGGTGGCGGTGATTAAAAGGCAACGGCGAGTTAAACAGCACCCTGGTGCCCTGGGATCTGGACGTTTGGTAGGCTTGCACGTCGTGCATGACCGGATCCATGTTGACCACTTCCACTCCATGCCCACTCCGGACCACCGTCGCAAAGGGCAGAAATTGGCAATCACGGGCCTCGACCCGAGGGATAGACAGGGAGAACGGTTTCCCCGCGGGAACCCCTTCCAGGAAGACCACGACATCTTTCAGTCTGCCTTCAGAGTCAACCGTAAAATCACGGAGGAGTCGCCACCCCTCTCCATTGGAAATACGGCCACAATATTCCGGATCTGGAAAGATGATGAGGTTAAACGCTTTGGGTTCAGGGACTGGGCCCAGGAGAGTGACCGTCCCCGTGATGGCCCCGCCATTGTGAACATCGATCACTGTATAGGCGAGGACGGGTGAGGTGTGAAGAACAATAAAAATGGCAACACCACTTGTCCAGAATAGTCTAGCATCCATACATCACCCACCCTACGGCTTTTGAAGTCTAAGGGAAGGGATGATTTCTACCCCTTCACCCAACACTTCTAACCCAAACTTAGGGTTGTCCACCATTTCGTGCACACTCCGTCTGCCCCTTGGGGATTGGTATTGGAAGTTCGCGGTGACGGTTTCATGAGATCGTATCATAACTTTCCGATCGAGGTATTTTTTCATCCCCGGGTGCCAGACCACCAAGGTATATTCCCCAGGGGGAATATTTTCTATCTGGAACACGCCATCTCCCTTGGTCACGGTATAATATGGGTTCTTCACCACCAACCCCCAAGAAAACATGTATGGATGGAACCCACACTGCATCACAAAGATGTTTCGCCCCTTCCTCAAGTGAATTTTTTGAATCAGGGGCTTACCCGGCAAATGCTTGTGGCGCTGTAAAAGGCCAAGAACCTTGTGAAAAGGATTCATGGGGAGTGGACGGTTAAATAGGACCCTCGCCCCACGTTCACGGGCCGTTTCGTACCCCTGAATATCGTGTTCAACCGGATCCATATTGACCACTGAAATTTCATTTTGGTCACGTAACACATTGACAAACGGCGAAAAATCACAGTCTCTGGCCTCGACCTTCACCTTGGGCACCTCGAAGGGTTTCCCCCTTTCCACATCTTTGAGGGTGACCACTGCATCCTTCAGGCCACCCTCAGGCCCGATAATAAAATCTTCCACGATGCGCCACCCTGTGCCCGTTGATATTCGACCACAATACACCGCATCGGGAATCGTCACCAGATTGAAGGCCATAGGCCTCGGTTTTCCACCAACCAGGGTAATTTTTCCACGAACGGTTCCTCCATTGGTCACCGTCATTTCGTCATAGGACCACCCAGGAGACCCCCACACGATAAGCCCCAGGAACAAGACAAGCCCCCGAACGTTCATCAATTCCCTTCCTTTCCCCAGCGGATTATTTCAGAAGACTTCGTACTCCTGCCCAGAATGCCTAGGCATCTTTATCCAAAAAAAACGGGGAAGCCGAAGCCCGGCCTCCCCGCTTTATAACCCGGTCATGCCAAAGCCAAACGTTATTTAAACGCCACCGGTTTTGCTTGGCCCACCGATGGCTGGGTACCCTTGGCCTCTTGGACCCCTGGGGCTACCCCGCGCAGCGGGAGAATTCGCTGGTCCCCGGCTGGAAGGACTCGGAAATATCCCCACTGGCCCGACTGCGAATACGGAAGCCGGGCATTGCTCCACACGTAATCCGCTGCGAGAGCAAACCGACCACCAGCCGAGGGAATGAACACATCAATTCCTTCTGAACCGGCAAATTCTACCACACTGATTTGGTCAGCCCCTGCCATAAAAGGCTCAATCGGCCATTCATGCTTTTCAAGGCTGAACATACCATTTTGCTCATTGCTTGCCCCGAACACGTGAATCCGAACGGGATCGCCCGCATGCGCCTCGATAAGTGGAGTCACTGGATCTTTCGGGTTATCGACTTCACAAGGCTGGAACATCCGACCCAAGGTGCACCCCAATGCTTCTTCCCGGTACAAGTACGGCTCAGATCGGTAGTTCACCCCAACCAAACCAGCCACATTTTGGAGATACGGCATGAAGCTGGTGCCGATGATATTGTCCTCATCCTGGAAGAAAAGGGCCACATCCCGGTAATTGGATCGGTTCTCATTTCCTGAGATGGTGCGATCCACGATCACATCCGCCACCCAACTATTTTTCTCCGAAATATCAGCCCCGGTCTTGGGATCCCGATACTGTGACCCTTTGGGCCCAACAATAATGGCGCCAAACAGCCCGTTCCGGGGATTCATCGCCACATTTCCAAAGTCCCACACGAGAGACTGCGTCTCCCCATTGAAGGGATCCGCATAATAGGTGTACGTCCGGCTTTCCCCTGGAGCGATCGTCTGGTCCCCAGGGTTGTTCCCAAGGTTGACCCCCTGCGAATCGGTAGGATCGAAGGCCAGGCTAAAGGCCGAAAACGATGCCCGGCTCTCCTTCATTTTATTGGTGAGATTGACCTTAATACAGTCACCAACATTGGCGCGCAGGGTGAGCGGCATGGGTTGATACCCGCCGGATACCTTTCTCACCTCTTCTTCAAGAATATAAATCTTTGCGTCTGGATTTTTGATCTCAATCTTCCGCTCGAAGTCCACCTCAATAGCCTCAGGGATATTCGGATTGAAGTCCATTGATGGAAAATCAATGGCCTGGACATTGAAATTCTTCACGGGAGCATCCTTGGGACAGAGAGGTAAAGGCTTCTTAATCCCATCGATTTGTCCATATCCCGCGTTCGGAAGAAGCTGCAAGTCGGGCACCTCTTTCTCGAGTACTCGGATAATGCCCCAGGAGCCTTCCGAGAAATGTGAGTTTCGCCCATTGAAGTACATAAAGTCCCCCGGTTGTAACCTCGGCCCACCGGCCTGGGGCACAACCAGATCATACCGCTCCGCAATGCCAATATGGATGGAGTTTTTACGATTGGCGTCACCGGCATACCGTTCCGTCAGGAAGGTATGACCTGAAATGGTAAAGACATTGCTCTCATTCATTGCCACATCGATCAGCCGAAACACAATGGTATCACCAAGGTACGCTCGCACCATGACCGTGCTTGGATCTCCATGCACCGTACTGCTAAAGATCTGCGAGGTATCCGGATTATTGGCCAAGCGTTGCGCAAAAGGCTCTGCTCTAAAGTTGAACGCGCTCCCTGTGGTGTGGGTCCCTCCATTTAAGAAGGGCATGGGCGTCATTTTGATCCTTTCGCTGGGTGGCATCACGAAAGAGACGGTTCTCCCGGCTTCCAACGCCACTTCAATCGGTTGCCCTTCGGGGTTCCCCGCCGTGACCACATTCACGGTGTGGGGAACGGTATCCATGATTTGCACCATCAACTCACGGAAACTTCCGCTCACCCCATACCCCACCGGTTCGATGGTGTGAATGTCCATAACAGGACCAGTCCGCTTTGGCTTCCCAGTCACAGGGTCGTGATACGTTGACCCATAGGGTTCAATGAGAAACGAGCAAATGGCGCCATGGGGCCAAGTCGTTCCACCAAAAGCATGGTCGTGACAGTATACCGACCCCACATCCGCATCCACCCAGAACCGCTGACGGACAAACTCCACCGTGACAATATCATCCACCGGATGGTCATTTTTCAGGGGCATTTCAAACGTTAAGGTCCCAGCTCCACCACCTGCTGAACTCATTTCGCCGCCTGAGGGAAGTTTGAGTCTTTGCCCAACAAAAATGACGTTTTCATTGGCCAGGCTATTCAGGTTTTTTAACTCGCCTATCGTGGTTCCATGGGTACTTGCGATAACCCCAAGAGAGTCTCCAGGACTCACGGTATAGTCACCACCTTCCAAGGAGGCGGACCCTCCCTCGGAACCCCCGATCGCCACAATTCGCTTCACCTCCCATCCTTCAACATTATCAGCCCCGACAAGGATCACCGTTCCCACATGATATTGCCTGGCATTGGTCACATGAATCGTCTTTTGGCCTTTTTGGGCAGCCTGTGTGAACTTCGCATTCATCGGGATCGGCAACCCTTTATCCGTCTTTTTCTCAAACATGGTAAAGGGCCGTACAGACTGCTCATAGGACATCCCCGTAATCACTCCATCTGAGGCCTGGTTATCAAACTGGACAAAGTGGAAATGGGTATTGATCTTGGAGGACTGGAAGTTGGTGATATCATCATCCGGCCATTCACTCGTCAGGATCCAGTCCATGCAATCATAAATATTGGCCCGGAAGACAAACGGAACCTTTAAATCATTATTGGCCCGGATGGCTTCTTCTTCGTCATGGGAAACGAACAGTAAGCCGTTGGGATCGACAATAGCCGGCTCATCTCCCTGTGCCGCAGACAATTCAATGGGTAATTTAATGAAGTGGACAGTATATTTTTGGGACCCCGCCCGATCTGGACAGAGGCTCCACCGCCCATTCTCCCCTGGCTTCGCTGGTTCCACAGAAGGGTTCCCATTTTCGTTAAGATGAATCATCTCCAACCAAGGGGCTGGATTCCTATCAGGAGAAAACGGCGCCCGTTTCCCGAAGTGGGGTGTGACCCACGGCCAGGCAACTTTTCCGGTCATGGGTTCAAAGAAAATGGCCCGCCGTTTCCCCTTCTCGTACCCATTCTGCCATACCGGATGGTATTTGGGATTACCCGTGGTGCTCTCCCGCTCACTCATCGCACGATTCCCTTCCCAAATCCAATCATTCACGGTCGCGTCATAGGATTTCAACTGCCCAATTTCATCATCGGTATGCCCAGGCTGACCTCTTGTGGGGAGCTGCATTTCAACCCAATCGTAGAGAGTCACCACTGCCGGGTTGGTAGCCCATTTACTTTTCCCCTTCTCAACAATCTTAAATTTCTTCCCGAACCAATTAAGGGTGGTGCCAACCAACTTATCTGAGGTGACCGGATGTTTGATACGACCCACCCGATTGGGCAATTCGCGGAGGTCGGGCATCACATCATTATGAAATTCACCAACTTGCAGAGTGTTGTACACCCGCCAATATCCCCACATCCCTGAAACATAATGGTGTGCGACGTGGCAGTGGAACAAAAAGTCGCCTGCGAGAAATTGGCAAAGACCCGACCCGCACTCAGTTTCTAAGTCTAAGGCTTCCGAAGGTCCAATCAGCTCCACATCCACCCGATCGGACTTTGCACGGATTAAAGGATATTTGACCGGCCCATTTTGCCCCTTATGCCACATGGGCATCTGGTCGACTGCACGCGGACTTCGAGTCCAACGAATAGCCCCTCCATGAGGATGATGGGAATGGAAAACTTCAGACCCACCATGAACCAGCCTATACTTCGCCGGATCCCCCAAATAGCTCCGGGGGATGGTCGTCGCGGCATCACCAAAGGTATAGCTGCTATAGGCCATCGATTCATCCTCGAAACCAAAATATTCATGCTGCACGTGCATATTGTTGATCCCGAAGGGCTCACTTCGGTAGTTCAGCGCGCGCGCGCCGGGACGATAGGAATCCGTCAATGGATCCCGCTGTGGAAGGAAGTCACCATATTTGTTGACGGGCCGGAACGCTTCATCCCCTACCTCATGGTAAATGATCACAAACTCACGGAAGTCGGGTCCCGTTCCATTTTGAATCATGGCTTGCCAGCCACTCTTCATTTCAGGCGCCGGCCCGGTCCCCAGGGGATCCAAATACCTGGAATCCCGGGGCTCCACCACGAACACGCCAAACAACCCCATCACCGTGAGCTCCCGGTCATTGCTGTAGCTATGAAACTGCCGACCACCCTCCTGGGTATCGGGATGGATATACCACTCCATGTCAATCACACCGAGACCGGCTTTTTTGGCGGCTTCAATTTGCTCTTCGTCCGCATCTTCATCTGGACCTGCTGCCACGGCATCGGGGTTGGTCGTCGTCGCCGGCTCTCCGGTCTTGCTTATGAGCATACTGGAGCCATGAATATGCAGGCTGACATCCTCACCGAATTCCAATTCGTTGCGGAGCGTGATTTTCACGCAATCGCCCTGGTTCCCACGAATGACCAAGGGTTGAATCCATTGACCCTGGATGCCGTTTGTCACCCCACCTGGATCTTCGTGGCCTTCTGATTCCCGGGCTTCCGCATTTTTGGCTTCCTCTTCCCGAACATTCTCGATGTTTTCTGTGAGGACATACATGTAGCCTGGATAGTAATCCAGCCATTGGTTCAACGTAATTTCGACGTTAATGGCCGAAATGTCATAATGCTTAACAGGAACGGTGGAAGGACATCTTCCCCTCCCTTTGTTAGAGACAGGCTCTACTTGCGGGTCCGAAGAGAGCAAATAGTTCCCCGGTCCCGCACCATATTGATGGATCATAGACATCGTCTGAAATCCACCTTCATTGGGGGTGTGAGCCATCTCCTTCCGCATTTGCTCCATCATACGCTCATGCTGCCGTTCCACCATCGCCGCGCGTTCCGGTCGACCCTCGATGGCATTCTCCATTATGGTTTGCCCCTTGAGTTGCTCGACCCAGCCTGGCGTTTGGGTGGTCATTCCCGTTTTGTGAATCAATTCAGATGGTGGAGGGGATTCTGCTAGCGCCCCGGACAGAGGAATAACGAGCAGTCCTCCCATCAGCAATCCGAGGAAAGGAGTTACTCTTATGGTGAATGGGTGAGAGTAAAACATGGCCCAGCCTCCTTACAGAGAAGGTGAAAAAGTCTACGAGGAATCAGAAATTCGGAAGAATGTGTATGAGACACAGGATTGAAGCTACAAACCCCTTGGAATAGCAGAAAATGTTACTGAAATGCATGGGAGAGTGTCAATTGCCCCCATGTGCCCATTCACTTGGGTGGTAGCACCAAAAATCAAATGTCATGGGAGGTTCTTTAACCTTTGGCCGATGCCGTTTTACCAAGGCTTAGGCCATCCAAATAGATTATAGAAAAAGAGGGTGAGGTAGAGCACCTATTAGCCAACGAGCGCTTTAAACCGGGAAGCTAGGCCTATCGCCATGGGTCCTGGCTTTCCATCGGCAACAGGTTTTCCATCGAGTTGAGTGACGGGCAGAATTTCGATGGTTGTCCCAACCAGAAAAAGTTCATCCGCAGCCTTGAGTTCACCAAGGGTGACTGACCGCTCTTCCATCGGAATCCCTTCTTCACGAGCCAGATCCAGAACTTCTTGGCGGGTCACCCCGGCAAGAAGGTTGTCACCCAGCGCCGGCGTCAAGAGAACACCTTCACACCCAAGCATGACATTACTGGATGTTCCTTCGGTGACCAAGCCATCTCGAACGAAAATGGCCTCAAATGCTCCACTCTCTTTGGCTTGTTGCTTGGCGAGAACATTGGGGAGGAGGTTGAGGCTTTTAATATCACACCGGCCCCATCGTAAATCGGGAAGGGTCATGGCCGTGACTCCTTCGGCCATCATGCGAGAGTCAACGGGAGGCATTTCCCGAACGGTCATCACCAGGGTAGGGTCCGGGGAGGCTGGAAATTGATGGTCCCGAGGGGCTGCGCCTCGAGTGAGTTGGATATAAACTTTACCATCGGGAAACCCGCTTAATCGGATGGCCTCATCGACCTTGGCCTCCCACTCTCCAGGACTCAGCGGCACCGGGACAGCAATGGCCTGAGCACTCCTTTCCAACCGAGACAAATGCTCCTTCAGGCGAAATGGTTTTCCACCATACACACGAATGACTTCATACACACCATCGCCGAACTGAAATCCCCGATCTTCGACCGAGACACGTGCTTCTTCCAATGGAAGAAACCGCCCATTCACATAGCCAATATTGGGCATTGCGTCACCCGGGCTTATTCCACACCATCACGGACCTCAACCAGAAAGACCCGGCGGTCTTCGGCGGTGAATTTCCAGGCCATTCGCTTACTAAACTCCAACCGGTGGGTTCCCACTTCGAGGGCCTGAAACTCGAAGGTCCGCTGACCGGAATCCACCGCGTTATTGCTGGTGGTTCGCAAAAACTCATCGTCGGTCAACACAAAAACTTTCGGCTCATAGGAGGGAACCCATTCCTCCCCTCGGGTTCGGTCTTCCCACAGGTGCACGGTAAAGGTCTGACCCTTCGTTGCGTACAACGGTTTCAGATCAGGTTCTTCGGTTCCCATGACGTCTCCCTTGCTCCAAAAATTTCTAGAAGATCAAACTTCCTGGCAGCTTCAGCCAAGGTGATGGTTAGCCTCGATGGTCACGAGTTGAAACGAAAAATCAGGGTTTAAATCTTTCGACATGTGGAACTGACAAAAACCTGCCCATCTGTGACTTGCACCTCATAGCTGGCTACACAATACCCTCCTCCGTCCGTTCCAAACCCATTGCGAACATCAAACTGGTGATGATGTAAGGGGCAGGACACGACCTGCCCCTTGACCCGCCCTTTTGCGAGCGACCCCCCTTTATGGGGACAGATATTATTAATGGCATGGAAGATTCCCGCCACATTGAAGAGGGCAATGGTCTTTCCATTCACCTTGACCCTTCGAGCCTGACCCGGCGGCACCTCATCGACTTGTGCCACAGGAACAAATCCGTCAAGAGAATTAGCTTCCATTACCTTGCCATTTTTCCCAGGCCCCGAGGGCTAAGGACGCCCCTCACCCTTTCTAATTGTGACCCGACTTTACATGCGAAGAGCAAATTTCAACTCCGCACCAGAGGTGACCCCTTCACGCCGAATGAACCCTACATTCGTTTGAATGATATATCGAGCATTTTCCGGAGGGGGTCCATAAAATGGACAAGGGTCCTGTGAGCAGGGTTCGGCCCCCTTGATCAGGTGAACTACCTGCTTACTTTCATCTACCCAAATGATATCCACAGGAATTTGAAACCCTTTCGTCCATATCCTGTGGGGACCTGACATGTCAAATATAAAGAGCATACCCTCATTCTCCGGGAGAAATTCGCGAAACGCCAGCCCAAAAAGAAGCTTCTCTGGAGTATCCGCAACCTCGGCTTGAAGCAGGGCCCCGTTGGGGAATTGGACTTCAATGACTTGCGTCTGTTGGGGGGCATTGAAGAGCAGGGCTCCCGTCATTAGCAGCAGGGCCATGGCAATCAAAAAAATGAGGCGTTTTTTACTGAGTTGTTCTTTGGACTTTAAAAACATCGACCAGTCACCAAGCAACCCAATTTCTAGCGGACCCCGTTCACAACAATAACTCCAAATACCACCGGTTGGCCAGGCCAAAACAGGGGGTCCGAGTCCCCTGAATATTTGAAGGCCTCCTGATTAAAAATATCTTGGGATTTCCCGGTTATGTCAATATACCCAGGAATCAGGAGGCACGGTTCTCATGGAAAAATAAGTTGAGTATGACCGCCTTCTCCAAATCATGGCTTACCCCGGCCAAATCGGGTGAAGGGCCAAAGAGTCATGGGATGCATACAATAATAATGAGGAAGAGCGATTCTCTTAGAGAAAGGGCAAGAGGTTCTGGATTCACCAAAGATGTCCATTGAAGGGACTGGGTTATTTGGCCTTCTTTCCTCATCCTTATTATTTTCGAAAGGGTTCCCTTCTCTTATTGTAGGAGGTCCATTCTCCGGAGTATGATACCCTCAATAGGTCAG
This sequence comes from Nitrospinota bacterium, assembly GCA_022572725.1. Classification (GTDB taxonomy): domain Bacteria; phylum Nitrospirota; class Nitrospiria; order Nitrospirales; family UBA8639; genus JACZVJ01. The sequence goes on from JACZVJ010000037.1 coordinate 12,284, forward strand.
TGAATGGAGCCGATAAGTTAGGTAGAAAGACCGACTTTTTAGCCCCTTCCTTATAAAAGGAGACCTCACCATGGGTACTAAATTGGCATCTCTCTTCCTCTTGGGTCTCATGTTGGCCGGCATCGGCCCGGCGCAAGCCAGCACTTCAGGGGTGGCCACGGCCATCGAGAGTTTTGTGGCCAAGCTGTTCCCCCAAGCCAGCCATTACTTTTGGATCGTCAATGACACCAAATCCGACACCCAGCGTGAAATGATCCTGGACATCAATACGGTGGTGACGAATAAGGTTGGAGACCCTCCCACTCAAAATCGATTCTTGCTTTTACTCGTGAATGGCCAGGTGTTGGCCGCACAGAGTATTCCACTCGGTGCAATTGTGTATTGTGGAGACGAAGAAGTGTAAAGAGAAGTCCTTTCATCACCAGCACCGAAAATAATAAAAGCCCCGTTCCCACGGACTTGGGAACGGGGCTTTTATATTCCTTGGCAGATGAGGACCCTGCCACAATCCAACTAGTTATTTAGGAACCAAGAGCTGGCCGGTTAGATGGCCCTTGTGGAGACTACAAACATACTTGAGCGACCCCGAGGCCGTCACGTACGTAAAGTGGCTCATCGAAATGCCAATGTACTTGGTTTCCCCTGGTTTGAGTATAACGTTCACTTGCATCGAAGAAGGCGCTGCAAAGGGCGAGTCGGCTGAGAGAGTAAAGGCATGGGGTTTATCTAAGGAATTGGTCACTTTAAACACAATCGGCTGCCCCGCCCGCGCCCCACCAGTGCCGGCATTCCTTAAGTTTAAGATTGATGTGGGAGGATACCACGCCGGATGACCACCAACCTTCAGGGCAATAAACTCAAGATCCACATTTAAGTGTTTAAACGGCTGCCCGACGATGGACCCCGTTTCCCAATCGCCAACTTCGACAGCACCCGAATTGAACGCAAACGCTGACCCACCGGCAAAAATAAGAACGAAACCTAAAAGGACGGATAGAAGCACCTTGTGCATTGCCTACCTCCTCATCAATTTAAACGTTAGTAATAAAAGTGCCAGTTGCACCTAAAGGCCTCACCTTTTCCACAATACATTCATTAATACATTCATTTTCGGGAGTTTAGCAGCGCTAGGTTATAACACAAGCGCTTTCAGGACGCAAGACGGTTTTCCAGGGAAACAGGGCCCACAAACTCCTGAAAACTCAAGAGGATAGAGGGCCTTATCGAATGAAATTGCCTCCCTTCCCTGAGTTGCGCATTCTCCCCCTCAAAGGTAAAATTTATGGTTCCACCAGTTCGCCCTGTTAGGCCAAATGATGGGTAAACCCTTTTTCTCACCTTTTTCCCTTCGAGTTCTTGTCGCCTGTTTTCTCCTCACCAGTCTTGCCACCACTCCCGTTTGGCCTTTCACTATTATCGAACCCAAAGAATCAAGCGTTCATTACCCAGGTGAAAAAATCACGACTCAGCTTGACCTAGGGGAAGTGGCCGGGGTCAATCAGGTTAAATATTTCTGGTACGGGGAACAGGAGGACATGCTCGAGGAGCTGGTGGAAGACAAGCTTGCCCTCGTATCGACCAAAACCCACGAACCTCCCTTTGGCGGAACCCTGAGGGTGCCTCGCACAGCCATTGGCAACCTGAGACTGCTCGCCGTCGCTGAAATGGAAGGCGGTCAGTCTGGCAATGAAAGCTGGGCGATTTTTGACGAGGTGCTGGTTCATATCGAACCAAAAGCCAAATTGCTTGAAATCGACTTTGAAACCGACAAACCCCTTCGATTCGGCCGTGCCGGATCTGTGAGGGTTTACGACACACTTGACTTTCTCGGAAAAATCTTTGAACTCCCCGTTATCGGCCGTTTCTCCGATGGCGTCGTCCGTCCGATTCGGCTTCAAGCGACCGGAACCACCTACGAATCAACAGATGACTCGGTGGTCACGGTCCAAGAGAATGGGCTCTTACGGTTGGTTGGAAATGGACACGCCGGGATTAAGGTGACCAATCGCGGTAAACAGGCCCTCCTTGAGGTGGATATAGAAGTCAAGGATGAGCTGAACGAACCACCTGTTCCCGACCCGGGTTCCAATCAGGTGGTTAATGCCGGAGATCGTGTCAAACTGAACGCGTTACAAAGTTATGACCCGGAGGGTGGATCTTTGGAATATCACTGGTCACAAGTCCGTGGCAGTAAAGTTCCCCTGCTGGACCCATTTTCCGCGAAAGCAAGCTTTCTGGCTCCCTATGTCGTCGAAGAGCGCTTGTTCCGTTTTAAACTTCGGGTCACCGACACACAAGGCGCCGATAGCTTTCCCGTTTACGTCGATGTCATCGTCGAACCCTAGGAGGCTGTTGAAAAACTCAACATTTCTCCAATAGGTGACCTAGAAACCAAAAGTTCCTGCATATCAAATGCGAGCAAGGATGTTCAAAAAGGCCCGTCCAGCAAGCCCGCAGGAAGCGAGGAGGCCGAGGCGTACAAGAGGGTACGTTGAGGCCTACGAGCGACGAGAACGCCGCTGGCGGACTTTTTCAACATCCTGCTAGGAGGCTGTCCGAGATTAGATTGATCTACTGCCGTTGCACCGGATTTGGCCAGATTCTCCGATCCTTTTCGTTCAATAGACCCCACTATTCGCCTCAAACGATCGAAAAATCTGCCTCAAACCGACACAACCTCGTAACGATCACTAATCTCGGACAGCCTCCTAGCTTACAAAAGCAATTGAGGGTTCCGGCCCGGCACCTGCTCCTTTCCCGCCTTTTCCAATAAATCCCTCCCCACCAAAATCGGGGCCTTGAAATGGATGGCGAGAGCAATCGCGTCGGAAGACCGACTATCAAAGACTTTGGTTTGCCCAGCCAAGGAAATTGTCAGCTCTCCGTAGTAAATCTGGCCCTTCAGGCGTATGACGACTTGAGTCACCTTCCCCGCATAGGACTCCAGAATAGAATGCATGAGATCATGGGAAAGGGGTCGGTGAAACTTCCGACCCGTGAGGGCCCCCTCGATTGAACCGGCCACGGTAGGATCAACAAAAATTTGGATAGATCGATTATCCACTTTCAGCAAGACCACAGGACCAGCCTGGGAAAACTTGACTTGAACATCCTCAACTTGGACCTGATCTGTTTCAGCCCAGGTACGAGAGCCCCACGCCCCCTCCCCGATTCCTGCCAGGGTCACTATCCCAAGCAACACTCCAAGGTACCTGTACCGCATGGTTTCCTCCTTTGCCATCCCACATTCCAACGTTCCGGGAATGGGCTATCCGGAAATATAGGGATTGTTATGCTGCTCAAACCCAATCTGGGTTTCTGGACCATGCCCGGGAATTACCTGGGTAGATTCATCAAGAGAATAGAGACGCTCCCGAATCGATTGTTCAATGGCCCGCCCATCTCCTCCCCACAAATCAGTTCGCCCGATGCCCTCCCGAAACAACGTATCGCCCGACAGCAATAAGTTATGGTCGTGAAAATAAAAACAGAGGGACCCAGGGGTATGCCCAGGAGTATGAAGGGCTATCCCCTTTATACGACCGAATTCCAGGGTTTCTTCGTCCTGCAACCAGTGCTCGGGCGGTGGAGCGGGACCGAATTCCACACCAAACACACGACATTGCAATTCCAGCATGTCCCACAGCTCTCGATCATCCGAATGCAAACAGAGGGTGGCGTGAGTGGCTCTCTTGATTGTCCCCGATGCAAGGAAATGATCGAAATGGGCATGGGTATGGAGAATCTTGACTACAGTTAATCCCAGGTTCTGAACCTCATCAAGAATTCGGACAGGATCTCCTCCCGGGTCTACCACAACAGCCTCTTTCGTTTCAGGATCACCCAAAATCGAACAATTGCATCCTAGTGGGGGAACCGAGAAGGTTTTCCGAATCAAAGCCGCCATTCCTGTTTACCTCTCCCTGAATATTACCCTACCTTCCCCTCTCCCGAAAACCCCTCTTCAGGTATATACCGTCTAGCAGGATGTTGAAAAGGTCCGCCAGCTTTGTTCTCGCGGCGCCTGGGGACTCGACGTACCAAAAAGAGTACGCCCCCCGCCTCGCCTCCTCGCTTGCTGAGGCCACGCTGGACGGACCTTTTGACCATTCTTCGGGCTGGACTAATGCCGCCCCTGATCTCCTGAGTGCGGTGTTGTCAAGGTGCCCATATGGTTTTTCACCAACCGTCTAGGAATTCCAAGCCGAAGAGATTAGAATTCTTTGGACCTCCTCAGAGTACCGAAGAGTACCGACCACCCGTCGTTGGGTCAACGGTACGATCCTTCCCTGGCCATACCAATTGAAATACCTTTACAAGGCGCCTACAATCGACTCAAGACATTTCTACACCTTGAGTATTCACTCTTCGTGCAGCCACGGTGCCCCGTAGGTCCGCGGTGACCCCAAAGAGCCTTCCCCTAGATACGCTCTCCAAATCATCCTCCACCGGTTATTCCACCTCTTTCGCAGGGGTAACCCTTTCCCTTCTTTTTGGCATGGGAATCCTCCTGGGGTGCCCCCCGGACAACAACCCAATGTTGGAGGAAAATCAAAGACTTCAAAAACAAGTCACCAAACAGGATTCCCTGATCGTAAGCCTACAAGAAGGGAACCGGGTTATGCAGGAGCAGATAAACCTTTTGAACCGGGAACTGCGCGAAGCAAAAAAGGAATTTGATCAGAAATTGCAGGCTGCGCGAGAGATGGGTGATAGACTGGTAGCCGATAGACAAAAGCGAGCGGCTCGGATCAGTGAACTGGAGAAGGTAAACCGCAAATTGACCGGTCAAACCCAATGGTTACGCAAGCAACGGGACCAGTTTCGAAAGGCCTTTCATGTGGAAAGCAAAGGAGCCAAGACCAAAATTTTGCCTCAGTCGCTTCCAACCGTCGCAAAAGCCACGACTCAAGCCCTATCCCAACACGGGTATGTCATGATGGCCAGGATGGTCACCGACCAAAAAGCTGTTTACGTGACTGAGCAGAAACGGGCTTTACCCCCCTCACTCGAGCTTCAGGGCTTCCGTAATCAGTATCTAGTCGTGTTAGAAAAAATGGGGCAGGACCAGACAAAACTCAGTGTCAAGGCCGACTTTGAAAGGGTAGCTGGAGGGGGCCGTGTTCTGGAGGCAAGGTTGGAGGAAATTTCAGAAATTGAGTTGCGATTAATCCAGAAAATTGAGCAAGCCCTGAAACATCCTGAAAAAGCCTAACATCCTGATCGAGATGCGGAACCCTTCTGCATGGTTGGCGACCAGACGAACGGTGTAAGGATCAGGGCAGGAAGTTAAGAACGGGAAGCGGCTAAACTGTTCCCAGCGTTCAGGTAAGCATCGACGGCAGAGGCGACTTTGCGACCCTCGGCAATAGCCCAGACAATCAGGGAGGCTCCTCGCTTGGTATCCCCCGCGGCAAAGATCCCATCTCGACTCGTCATGAAGTTTTCATCGACGGCCACGTTTCCCCTGGCATCGTAGGTAACTCCCAAGCTATCGAGGAGGCCATGTTTTACAGGTCCGGTAAAACCCATCGCCAGCAACACGAGATCCACCTCCAACTCCAAGCCAGTTCCCGAAATAGGCGTAAATTTCCCGTTTTCGAAATTTACCGGGTTGGCGTGCAATTTCGTCACATTCCCATTGTGCCCACTAAATTTGGTCGTGGAGACACTCCATTGACGGTCGCATCCCTCTTCGTGGGCATGGGAGGTTCGAAGCTGCATCGGCCAAACCGGCCAAGGCGTTGAATCCGCTCGGGTCGGTGGCGGCTCAGGGAGGAGTTCGAACTGATGAACCTCAACACACCCGTGACGATGGGCCGTCCCCAAACAATCCGACCCTGTATCCCCCCCGCCAATGATGACCACCCGCTTGCCTTTTGCGGTGATGGGCTCATCAAGAATGGGATCCCCAACATTCCGCTTATTTTGTTGAGTGAGGAAATCCATCGCTAAATGTACACCCTTGAGTTCCCGACCCGGAATCGGCAACTCACGAGGTTGTTCCGCCCCCAGGGTCAAGCAGACCGCATCGAATCGTCGGCAGAGGGTCTCCGCATCGAGATCCACACCCACATTCACATTGGGTTCGAATTGGACCCCCTCGATCTTCATCTGTTCAAGACGACGGTCAATCACCCATTTTTCCATCTTGAAGTCGGGAATACCGTAACGGAGAAGACCCCCGATGCGATCAGCTTTCTCAAACACCGTCACGATATGACCGGCACGGGCCAATTGCTGGGCAGCCGCGAGGCCCGCGGGTCCGGACCCCACGACAGCCACAGTTTTCCCAGACGAAGAAACCGGGAGGATGGGCTGCACCCATCCCTCATCAAACCCTTTATCAATGATGTTCCATTCAATGATCCGAATGGAGACCGGATCGCTGTTGATGCCGAGCACACAAGCCGACTCGCAAGGAGCTGGACAGAGACGGCCCGTAAACTCAGGGAAATTATTCGTCGTGTGTAGGGCCTTGAGCGCATCCTTCCAGCGACCGCGGTGCACCAGGTCGTTCCACTCCGGAATGAGGTTCACCACCGGGCATCCCTGGTTGCTCTGACAGAAAGGAACCCCACAATCCATGCACCGGGCTCCTTGATTCTGAAGCTTCTCTTCTGAAAACGGCTTGTAGAATTCCTTCCAGTCCAGGACACGGAGATCCACCGGCCGCCGTTTCGGGCCCTCCTGGAGATATTTCATGAACCCTTTGGGATCACCCATGGGTCGCCATCTCCCTGTCCCGACTGGCCCAGTCCTTCGCAGCCGCGGCTTTCCTTTCAGCCAAGACTCGCTTGTAATCCGTGGGCATCACCTTGACGAATTTGGGCAACATGGTCTTCCATGCATCCAAGACCTTTTTGGCCTTCGGACTGCCTGTATACTGGAAATATTTCTCAATCATCGTGCGCAACATACGCGTATCCTCGGTGGTCACAACTTTTTCCAACTCAACCATTCCCAGATTGCATCGAGATTCAAATTTTCCATCTTCGTTTAATACATAGGCCTCTCCGCCGGACATGCCGGCGGCAAAGTTTCGTCCGGTTTGACCCAACACCACCACCACGCCGCCCGTCATGTATTCACAACCATGATCCCCCGTCCCTTCGATGACAGCCCGAGCACCACTATTGCGGACAGCGAATCGTTCCCCGGCGGTCCCATAAAAATAACACTCCCCACCCGTGGCCCCATACAGGGAAGTATTTCCAATTAAAATGGTTTCTTCTGGCACAAACGTGGAGCCTTTGGGCGGGATGACAATGATTTTCCCACCGGATAGGCCCTTGCCCAGGTAATCGTTGGACTCCCCTTCCAGGCTCAGCGTAATCCCCCGAGAGAGAAACGCACCAAACGACTGGCCGGCCGAACCCGTAAACTGGATGCGGATCGTGTCAGGCGGCAACCCCTCTTCTCCATATTTGCGGGCAATGTGGCTGGAGAGCACAGTGCCCGTCGTTCGGTTGACATTCCGAATGGGAAGATCCAGCGAGACAGACTCGCCCCGCTCGATCGCTGGTTGACACAGCTTCACCAATTGATTGTCCAGGATTTCCGCTAGCCCATGATCCTGCTTCTGCACGCAATAGGTGGCAACATGAGACTCAACTTCCGGTTTCCAGAGCAGGGATGAAAGGTCTAACCCCTTCGCTTTCCAGTGATCAATCGCTTTCTGAACCTTCAGCTTATCCACCCGGCCAATCATGTCCGTGAATGTTCTGAAGCCCAACTTCGCCATGAGTTGACGGACCTCTTCAGCGACGAAAAAGAAATAATTGACAACGTGCTCAGGCTGCCCCGTGAACTTCTGACGAAGAACCGGATCCTGCGTGGCCACTCCAACCGGGCACGTATTCAAATGACACTTGCGCATCATGATGCAGCCTTCCACAATCAAGGGGGCGGTGGAGAACCCAAATTCCTCCGCTCCTAAAAGGGCCGCAACGACGACATCGCGTCCCGTTTTCATTTGGCCATCGGTTTCGACTTTGATGCGACCCCGCAGATCATTCAAGACCAGGGTCTGGTGAGTTTCGGCCAAGCCGAGTTCCCACGGAATTCCCCCATACTTGATGGAGGAAAGGGGGGACGCCCCGGTTCCTCCGGAATCGCCGCTTATCAGGACTTTATCAGCATGGGCCTTGGAAACCCCAGCGGCCACCGTTCCAACTCCCACCTCGGCCACCAGTTTCACCGAAACATCAGACTCGGGATTGGAATTCTTGAGATCAAAGATCAACTGTGCAAGATCTTCAATTGAATAAATATCGTGGTGAGGCGGCGGGGAAATCAGACCAACCCCTGGGGTGGAAAACCGCAACTTGGCGATAATTTCGTCCACCTTGTAGCCGGGAAGCTGTCCGCCTTCCCCAGGCTTCGCACCTTGGGCCATCTTGATCTGTAACTCTTTGGCATTGATGAGATAGGTGGCGGTGACGCCGAATCGTCCCGAGGCCACCTGTTTAATGTATGAATTCTTGGAGTCGCCGTTGGGTAAAAGGTGATAGCGCTCGGGATCTTCCCCACCTTCCCCGGTGTTACTTTTGCCGCCGATCCGATTCATAGCAATAGCCAGAGTTTCGTGGGCCTCTTTGCTAATGGCCCCAAACGACATCGCACCGGTGGTGAAACGTTTGACGAGGTCTTTCGCTGGTTCGACTTCATCAATCGGGACCGGCTCCGGAGCGAACTTGAAATCCAGCAAGCCCCGGAGATTCGACCGGCACTTGCTTTCGTCGTTCACCAACGCAGAAAACTCCTCGTAGGTTTTGACATCATTATTCTTGGTAGCGTCTTGGAGCTTATAGATCGTTTCAGGATTCCAATTATGATGTTCTCCTTGAATGCGGTAGTGGATTTCCCCCCCGAAATCCAAGTGGCGCATCGGAACAGGGTCATAGGCCAAAGCATGGCGGCGAAGAGTCTCTTCCCCAATCTCCCGCACCCCAATCCCCTCGACCCGAGAGGGAGTCCCGGTGAAGTACCGGTCAATCAATTCATGATTGAGGCCCACGGCTTCGAAAATTTGGGCCCCACAGTAAGATTGAACCGTGGAAATTCCCATTTTGGAAAAGATTTTGAGGAGACCTTTATTGACGGCCTTAATAAATTTCGTTTCTGCCGTTGCGGCGTCGACCCCTTCTGGAAGGTAGCCCTCCCGCTCCATGTCTACGAGACTTTCAAAGGCGAGATACGGATTCACTGCCCCCGCCCCATATCCAATGAGACAGGCAAACTGATGAACATCACGGGGTTCCCCCGTCTCAAGAATAAGGCCGACCTCCGTGCGGGAAGCTTCCCGAACCAGGTGGTGATGCAACGCAGAAATCCCCAATAAACTTGGGATTGGCGCCCACTCCTCACTCACCTCCCGATCACTCAGAATAAGGAATTTATACCCCTCTCGAATGGCTGTGGAGGCCTCCTGACACAGATGATCGACCGCCGCCCCTAGCCCATCGGGGCCTTCAGCCACCCGGAACAGCATGGGAAGCGTTTTGCTGACAAAATGAGGGTCTTCCATTTCCCGAATTTTTTCCAGATCGCCATTGGTCAGAATCGGCTGCTGCACCTTGATTCTCCGGCAGGCTTCGGGAGCCTCAACAATGAGGTTGGGCTTAGGGCCGATATTGGTCACGAGGGACATCACCAACTGCTCGCGAATGGGATCGATCGGCGGATTGGTCACCTGGGCAAAGAGCTGTTTAAAGTACTTGAACAAAAGCTGAGGATGATTGGACAGGACCGCAAGCGGTGTATCCGTCCCCATCGAGGAAGTCGGCTCTTCTCCTCCAACCGCCATGGGAGACATCACCATCCTGAGCTCTTCCACCGTGTACCCGAAAGCCTGCTGGCGCTGGCGAATAGTTGGATGGTCGGGTTGAAGAACATTCAGCGGTTCAGGGAGCTCATCAAGCGACAGCCGGTATTGAGTGACCCACGCCCGATACGGCTTTCGTCCCGCAATGTCGGCCTTAATTTCTTCATCATCGATAATTCGGCCCTGCACCGTGTCAACCAAAAACATCCGGCCCGGCTGCAATCGTCCCTTTTGCCGAATGGTTTTCGCCTCAACGGGGAGCACCCCCGCTTCTGAGGCCAGAACCACCAGATCATCCGTGGTCACCTGGTACCGACAGGGCCGGAGACCATTGCGATCAAGCGTGGCCCCAATGAGTTTGCCGTCAGTAAAGGCGACGGCGGCCGGTCCATCCCAAGGTTCCATTATCGCCGCGTGATATTCATAAAATCCGCGCCGATCCAGGTCCATGTGCGGATTCCCCACCCAGGGCTCAGGGATCAACATCATCATGGCATGGGGCAACGAGCGTCCCGACATGACGAGAAACTCGAGCGCATTGTCCAAACAGGCTGAATCACTTTGCTGTTCATAGACGATCGGATAGAGCTTTTCGAGGTCTTTTCCGAACAAATCCGACGCGAGCCGGCCTTGACGGGCCCTCATCCAGTTGATGTTTCCCCTGAGCGTATTAATTTCCCCATTATGGACAACATAGCGGTAGGGGTGCGCCAAGGACCAGGTCGGAAACGTATTCGTACTAAACCGGGAATGGACCAACGCCAACGCCGAGACCATACTGGAATCAGTTAAATCGGGATAAAACGCCGGCAATTGGTCCGGCAACAGCATGCCCTTGTAAATGAGAGTGTTCCCCGACAAACTTGAAATGTAGACACTCTCCCGACCGGCCAGAGCAGACTCGCGAATGGACCGCTCAATTCGTTTGCGAATCACATACAATTTCCGCTCAAATTGAGCCTCATTTAAAATTTCCCGGCCCACGAAGAACTGCCGAATGTACGGAAGGGTTTTTCGTGCCTGAACCCCAATAGATTCTTCCTTCGTTGGGACATCCCGCCAGCCCAAAAACCGTTGGCCCTCTTCTTGGATAATGGACTCAAAGAGCCGCTCGCATTGACGACGCTGCCCTCCGTCCTGAGGGAGGAACACCATTCCCACGCCATACTCCCCAGGACCCGGGAGTCGAAGACCAACATCACCACACGCTCGCCGGAAAAATTCATGAGAGATTTGAAGCAGAATGCCGGCTCCATCTCCCGTACACGGGTCACACCCTTGGGCGCCTCGATGGTAGAGATTCTGGAGGACTTTCAACCCCTTCTGCACAATATCATAGGATTTCTGGCCTTTAATATTAACCACAAACCCAATTCCGCAGCCATCCTTCTCAAATTGGGGATCGTACAGACCCTGTTTTTTAGGAAATCCCGGAATATTCATGTGCTGACGCAACCCAAATTATTCACCACGGTCCGTAAGAAGAGGACAGTCCCTCAATTGGGTGGGGCTTTCTCGATCCCCCAGCGACCCCAAGGGGACTACCCTGCCAACCTCCAGAACCATGCGAGAAGACGATCAACAAAAAGGCCAAGTGGCAACCTACTTTACGCTTCTGGAGGGTGTCAAGGCAACCTGCCTCTGGACCCAATTGCATGAATTCCGCGAAAAAGTGAAGGCTTCCACTCTCCTTGACAAACACCAGACCCTCACCTACTATCGCGCACCATGGCTAAGGGACCACCAGTCGTACAGAATTCGCTGACGATGCAAGAGGTGTGGGATATCTATCGTGAGAACCTTGAAGAAGTTGAGTCACAAATCCGCCGCAATCTCGACTCGGACGTTCCACTCATTACTCAAATTTCGGACCACATTCTCGATGGCGGCGGCAAGAGAATCCGTCCCCTCCTTCTCATCCTTTGCGCTCGGGTCTGTGGGTATGTCCACAAGAATGACCTGATCCTTGGAAGCTTGATCGAGTTTATCCACGCGGCAACCCTGCTCCACGATGATGTTCTGGACGAAGCCGACCTTCGTCGAGGTCAGCAAACTGCTCGCCGCATCTGGGGAAATCATGCCAGTATTCTCATGGGGGACTATCTCTATTCCAAAGCCATGTGCCAGATCGTCGCGTTTCAAAATCATGAAATCAATGATGTCCTGTCAGACGCCTGCCGGAAAATGGCAGAAGGCGAGATTCTCCAACTGTGTGCCAACGACCAACCGAGGCTCACCGAATCCGACTATCTGCGGATCGTCGAATACAAGACAGGCGCACTGGTAGCCGCGGCTTGCAAGGTCGGAGCGATTATTGGTGGGGCTTCGCCTTATCAGCAAGCCGCCCTTTATCATTTTGGGCTCCACTTGGGGATCGCATTCCAATTGGCCGATGATCGGCTCGACTACACGGCCAGTGGGAGCCGCTTGGGGAAAACCTTGGGGCAGGATTTCCTGCAGGGGATGGTGACCCTTCCTCTGCTGCATTTACTCCAATCCTGTTCCTACGAAGAACGGCTGAACATCCTTCGTCAAATTAAAACCCGAGCGCTCGGTGAAGGCGATCTCTACCACATCATCGGACTGATGGACCACCACGGGTCACTCCAATACACCATGGCCAGGTCTCAGGAATACATAGGCGCCGCGACTCTCAACTTGGAGCCATTTGAAGACTCCACCGCCAAGCGTGCCTTAACCGTCGTGGCCGACTACATGGTCACCCGGGACCGATAGGGTATCCCCCCCAAACCTCGACCATCATCGAATTCTCCCGCACATTGTTCACAACCTCGCCTACATAGAGCAGAATTCGGGAAAGTGATCGCTACGGGAATGACCCCAATCCCCCAAAAGACCGCAAGGATTAGGCTTGCGGTCTCTCTACCTTAAACAGATACATGAACCTCTTGGTAACGATCTCCTCGCCGGTAACGGCTCACGCGCACTTCAACTTTCCGGTTAAGCCGGTTCAAAAAGGAAAAGAGGCGGGAGACACTAAATCGGTTAAACTCCCCATTCTTTAGCCGAGATACTTGAGGCTGATCAATTCCTAAAAGCTCGGCGGCATCGGCCTGCGTCAGTTTTCTCCTATTCAAAATCCGAAATATTTCAGCGCCAAGCTCAGCCTTTAGCCTCAATTCCTCAGAATCTTCAAGGCCCAGATCGGCAAACACATTCCCGGAACTTTTCTCAAACTTTTCTTTTTTTTTCATCGCTTTCCTCCAGGTCTTTTACAGCTTTCAGCCGGCGCTTAATTATTTCTATGTCCGGCTTGGGCGTCGCAATACCTTTCTTGGACTTTTTCTGAAAGGCATGAAGAACAAACAGGTTCTCTCCAACCCGGACAGCGTACACAGCCCGATAAGTCTCTTTATCAAAGGGCTTTACAATCTCAAAAACCCCGCCCCCTATCCCTTTTAACGGCTTAGCGAAAGGCGGGTGTTCCCCAATCTGAGCCAGGTACAGCGCATCACCGATATCCTTTTGTCCCTGCTTCGGAAATTCCTTTAGCCGTTTCTTGGAATCTCCGACCCAGATCAGTGTCCTAATTTTATCCAGCCTAAACCCCAATTATGTACATATTGACATATTATCAAAAATTCTCATCCCTGACAACAATTTTTTTGCCACCTTTTTCCTCACGTGATGTTCTGTGCGCTCAATACGGTTTCAATCCTCGCCCACCTCGAAAGGTGGGCGCTACGGTGCTGGATTGGAAGTCAGGCAAAGGGTGCTCAAACCCTTTCAGCATCAAAGAGGATTGCACTGGAAAAGTGATCG
>JACZVJ010000038.1 GCA_022572725.1 Nitrospinota bacterium
CGTCTACTAACCCCAGCCATCCTTTTCACCTTTGGTCCGCAACCCAAAATCCCACCTGATTTCCAGCCCTCACAATCCCAAGTTCAAGCGCTGGCTCGGCCTTTTGCATTCGCAAGGGATCCGGCGATTCAACCAGTTCTTTCTTTACGGAGAGACAGTCGTTCGGGAGACGCTTGTTCGGCACCCTACTCGGGGTCTTGAACTGATCTCGTATCATGGACAATCCTTTTCACTTCCTGTTCCTTGTCATGCCACCCTTCACACGGTGAAGAAACCCCTTTTTAGCCAATTAGACCTGTTCGACACCAACTTTCCCCTGTTGGTTGTTCAGGCTCCGGACTGGCCGGCCCTGGACCTTCTGCAGCCGCCGCAAGGGGTTGAACTAGTCTGCCCGTTGGGGGACCCAACCAATGTTGGGGCCCTGATCCGCACGTGCCTGGGCTTTGGCGTTGACAAGCTTGTTCTTCTCCAGGAAGCTGCTCATCCTTTCCATCCCAAATCGACTCGAGCCGCAAGTGGAGCCATCTTCGATCAACCTTTGTACCGAGGACCTTCCCTTGAGGCCTTGACCAATGGGAAGATCGCACGATCCATCATGGCTCTCGATGTCGAGGGGAAGGACCTTTCTCGATTTTCATGGCCCTTGAATGTCCGTCTCTTGGTCGGTGAAGAGGGTCCGGGCCAGCCGCACTATCCCTTTGGGAAAAGGCTTTCCATTCCAATGGCTCGGAAAGCCAACTCCCTCAACGCCACCGTGGCTGCCAGTATTGCCCTTTACGCATACCGCCTCCAGCATCCCTTTTCGCGGAGTTCCTGAAGAATTGGGTTTGAAGATCTTGGGAAGGATTTTGCAAGCCTTTTTTCACGCCTGCACTCGAGGGCCTGTTGCATGGAAGTCGAACGGGGTGCCCTTGACAAATCTGGGCCCATGAGGATAGGGGTATTGCTGAAGCTTAAGGCTTTTGGAAAGGAGAGTGGATATGCCCGTCAATATGCTTCGAAAGGATATTCCGAAGGGCCAGAAACCACCGGGGTGTTCCGCCTCAAGTGGGTCCGTCGGGGAGTCTGCTGCAAAAGAGAATGAGATCAGGGCAATGGACCTATCTCGGATTGAAGAGCAAACCGCGTGGGAATCACAGGATTTCGGCATCGTGCGGTGGTCTGGCGAAAACGATAACCGCTTTTCGGACCCTGGGGCGTAAGGTTTTTCCCTGCCCCCTCCTCCGACAGGCGCTTGTGGTCATTTTGTCCGAGAATTTTTGTAGGAAGAGACAAGCCGGTCGAGAGGCCACTGAGACCGACTTGATGCCTGAGGATGGTCGATCCCGCAGATATGGGGTTCCCGATAATGGGAGAACCGAAAGAGAGAGGTTACCCCGTTGTGGAGGAACACCATTCGGGTTGGGTCGTCTCCTGTCCCACTCCCGCCGTTTCCAGATCCGGTCCTTCCTTTTCTGTTTCATGTTCCCCGGTTTGTAGAGGTGCCTGACCGGATTCAGGACTTCCCGAATTCTGAAATACAGCTTTCAGTGCCGGTTTATTCACGGTAGCACTTCGGCGGTGAATAGAATCGTAGACGCTCACATAGGTTGGTATGAGGCTCGGAATTTCCGCCAGGTCCAGCTCTCGGCGCGCGGCGGTTAATGGGCAGACGAGGGTAAGCTGTCTCGAACTTGTCGTAAAATATTCGTGGGCGAACCTCAGGAGATGAATGACCTTTGCGTCCAGTTGGTAGATGGAAGTCAGGTTGATGATAAGGTGGTTACAGCCCTCGGAGTGGAGGGTTTCAAAGACATTCATGAATGGGTCATGATCATCTTCATCAAAACGTCCATAACAATCCAGGACCGTGGTCTGATGGATTTGTCGTTTTTCTAAATACATACCTTGGTTCCTTCCATAAGGGAATTATTCGTGGTCGTTAGTTTTTCCATCGGCTGGAAAGGTTCTGGACTTAAGGGGGTGCCCGAGAGGATATGAATAAGAAGAGCGGCTCTCCCCGGGGGACTACTGAGTACCCTCAAACCAGGTGGTTGGCTTGGCATGATCCCCCTATTGATTAAGGGGTCGCACATTTTTGGGAGGGGGTGGAGGTGAAGACCACTCGGTCCAGCAGGTTGTTTGTTGAAGCGCAACGGTTGATTCCAGGAGGCGTCAATAGTCCGGTTCGGGCCTTCCGTGCCGTCGGGGGGAGACCTTTGTTCATCAGAAGAGCAAAAGGGGCATGGATGGAGGACGTTGATGGAAATCGCGTCCTTGATTATGTCCTGTCCTGGGGACCGATGATTTTGGGACATGCCCATCCGGATGTTGTTCGCGCCATCCAGCGGGCTGCAAGCCAAGGCACAAGTTTCGGAACGCCAACCGAGCACGAAGTGACTTTGGCCCGGATGATCTGCGAGGCATTTCCTTCCATTGAAAAAGTTCGATTAGTGAGTTCGGGAACTGAGGCGGTTATGAGTGCGATCCGTGTGGCTCGGGGCTTTACGAAACGTGACGGCATCCTCAAATTTGAAGGCTGCTATCATGGGCATGCTGATCATCTGCTTGTCAAAGCTGGATCTGGAGCCGCTACGTTAGGCATTCCCGATAGCGCTGGCGTGCCAAAAGCCTTTGCTGGTCAGACGTTAACCGCTCCTTACAATGATATGGACGCAGTCAAGCGCCTCGTGCAGAAACATTGGAGGATACTCGCCTGCATCATTGTGGAGCCCATTGCCGGAAACATGGGAGTGGTGGTGCCCAGGAAAATTTTTCTGCGTCAATTGCGAACTCTGACCCGGAAGCATGGCATTCTGCTGATATTTGATGAAGTGATTACGGGATTTCGTGTGATGTATGGGGGGGCCCAGACGATGTATGGGCTCAAACCTGACTTAACCTGTCTTGGAAAAATTATTGGTGGGGGATTGCCGGTAGGAGCCTATGGAGGTTCGAAAGAAATCATGGACATGGTGGCTCCTGCCGGGCCGGTCTATCAGGCGGGAACACTCTCTGGTAATCCGCTGGCAGTCACCGCTGGAATTGAAACATTGAAAAAGCTGCGGTCCTCTAGTCTGTACGGGAAATTGGAACGGCGAGCGGTACAATTAGCGGAGGGATTGGGTCAAGCTGCCGGTCAATCCCATGTTCCCTTTTATCAAACTCGGGTAGGTTCCCTCATGGGAGGGTTTTTTACCGAAGGGCCTGTTGTGGATTACACCTCAGCAAAAAGATCTGATACGAAACGCTATGCGAAATTCTTTCATCTGATGCTGGAAAAGGGGTCGTATTTTGCGCCTTCGCAGTTTGAAGCCGCTTTTGTGTCAACCGCGCACACCGCTGCTGATATTGAAAAGACGGTCGCCGATGCCCACCAGGTCTTTAAGCGGTTGTAAGTGCTGGAGTAGCGAACCCTCCGGCCTTGATTCTCTACCTTCCTTATTCATCATCGTCTTCGTCTTCCGCCTCCAGGGCCGCCTGCCTCTGTTGTTCTTCCATCGCGTTGAAAATTAGCAGGCGGAAGAACATGGAGATCACCGACCCCTTTTCGAGAGTTCCCCCCGGAGGGACGGCGATCCTCCCGTCTTCTACCATTTTGTCCAGCCATTGTTTCTGATCCGGGGTAATGTGTACCGGAATTTCAATGAGGGGAATCTTCCCAAACATATCCATGTCCTAATCCTCCTCTTCCTCGAAAAGTGTTAAGAACCCGCCTGGGTTATAGTCCCAAAACTTGGGCCATGGTGTAGACGCCAGGGGGTTGATGAATGACCCACTCGGCGGCTCGAAGTGCACCACGGGCGAATGGATCCCGGTTGTGGGCCCTATGGGTGATCTCCACCCGCTCACCCAAGCCTCCAAAGATGATGGTGTGGTCGCCCACGATATCGCCAGCCCGAATGGTTTGAATCCCAATTTCCCGACTGGACCGTTCCCCAATCATCCCCTGACGGGCAAAGACTCCGGTCTCCTTCAGATCCCAACCCCGGGCATGGGCGAGTGTCTCGGCCAATTTCAATGCGGTCCCGCTGGGAGCATCCTTTTTTTTGTGGTGATGGGCCTCAATCACCTCAAGGTCAAACTCGGGTCCCAAGGCCTGGGCCACCTTCCCAATGATTTGTAGGAGGACATTGATTCCCACGCTCATGTTGGGGGCGACGACGCAAGGAATCGATTGGGCCTGTTCTCGAAGGGTTGAAAGTTCATCAGGGGAAAAACCTGTGGTCCCGATGACCATGGCCCGCTTTTGGTCCAGTGCTTGGCGCAAATGCCCCAACGTGGCGGAGGGCGTGGTGAAATCCACTACCACATCCCCTTTTTGCATGAGGGTGCCAAGATCGTCGGAAAGCACAATCCCCAGCGGGCCGCATCCAACCACCTCTCCCACGTCTTTCCCCAAGGAAGGGTGGCTCTTGGCCTCGGTGGCGCCCGCCAGTTCGAGGTTTTGAGAGTCTTTGACCAGTGAAACCAACCGGCTGCCCATCTGTCCAGCGGCCCCGGTCACGATCACTCTGATGGGAGATCCCATCGAAGGCTCCTTTTTTAAAGCAAGCCATAATCCTTCATGACTTGGCGGAGGCGTTCACGATTGTCTGGGGCCATGGGCGACATAGGAAGTCGTAACTCCCCGTCAATTTTATTCATCATCGCCAACGCTTCCTTAACCGGAATGGGATTGGTCTCATAGAACAGCGCAGTGAACAGCGGCGCCATTTTGTAGTGCAAGGCCTTGGCCCGGTCCATGTGCCCCTCCAAGGCGGCCTGCACCATAGCCGCCATATCCGCGGGGACAATGTTTGCGGTCACCGTAATCACCCCTTTGGCCCCGATGGCCATCATGGGCAATGTGAGAGGGTCATCGCCGGACAACACGGTAACCCTATCCCCACACTCCTGAATGATGTCCGAAACCTGTTGTAGCGAGCCGCTCCCTTCTTTGATCCCGATAATGCTGGAAATTTTGGCTAATCGTGCCACCGTGGTTGGCATCATGTTCACACAGGTTCGACCCGGAATGTTGTAAAGAATGAGGGGAAGGTCGACCGTCTTGGCTATGATCGAGAAGTGTTGGAAAAGGCCTTCCTGTGTGGGTTTGTTGTAATAGGGGGTGATGAGCAACGCCGCGTCAGATCCAACCTGTTTGGCGTGTTTGGTAAAGACGATGGCTTCCTCGGTGGAGTTGGATCCTGTCCCGGCGATGACCGGCACTCGATGATTCACCGCCTCTACAGTGAACGCGATGACCCGCTCATGTTCTTCCTGGGAGAGAGTCGCGGATTCCCCGGTGGTCCCGCACGGCACGATCCCATTGGTCCCCTTGGAAATGTGAAATTCAATGAGATCGCCGAGAGCTTGTTCATCCACGCGACCCTTTCGAAAAGGAGTGACTATTGCGACCAAAGACCCGGTAAACATGACCACACCTATGGTTTGGAGTTTTTGAAATTCAAGGAAGCCATATCAGTGGATGACGTAATTCGACCCTTCCCGAGAAGCCCTTCCCCTATTCTGTCGTGCCCTTACCCCCGGGGGACAAAAACTCGGGAACATGTTCTCCCCGAACCAGGTCTTGATAGCTTTCCCGATCTCGAATAAGGAAACTCTGGCCGTCCTTCACTAAAATTTCGGGAACCCGAGGACGGGAGTTGTAGTTGGAAGCCATCGTAAATGCGTACGCTCCGGCGCTCATCACCGCTAAGAGATCCCCGGATTGGGTCTCAGGCATGAGACGATCCTTCGCCATGAAGTCTCCTGATTCGCAGACAGGCCCCACGACATCGACCGTATGGTTCGGGACGTTTGAATGTCGATGCCCCACCCAAATGTCGTGGTGGGCGTCGTAAAGGCTGGGCCGAATCAAATCGTTCATCGCGGCATCCACGATCAGGAAGCGTTTGTCTTCGGTTTTCTTCGTGTATAAAACGCGGGTTAACAGGATTCCAGCGTTGCCGACGATGACCCGACCGGGCTCCGTGATGAGCTCGCATTTTAGGTCCCGCACCAGTGGTGAGATGGCGTCAGCTAGTTCTTGGGGATGGGGTGGGGTTTCGTCTGAATAGGTGATCCCCAGTCCTCCCCCGATATTGATGTACCGGAGGTGGATTCCTTGGGCCTGCAGGGATTCGATCAGGGCCAAAATTTTCTTCAACGCATCCACAAACGGGGTAACCTGGGTCACTTGAGAACCGATATGTTTGTGAACGCCGACCACCTCAATGTTGGGAAGTGAAGAGGCCAGTCGAAATTCCTCGAGGGCGCGGTTTGCGCTTATCCCGAATTTGCTTTTCTTGAGACCCGTGGAAATGTAGGGATGGGTTTTTGGATCGATATCCGGATTGATCCGAAGGGCCACCCGTGCATGACGTCCCAGTTCGGCGGCCACGTCGTTGATGGTGTAGAGTTCCCCGGAGGATTCGACGTTGAACATCAGGATATTCGATTCCAGGGCGTACCGAATTTCTGCTCGAGTTTTCCCTACCCCGGCAAACACGATTTTATGGGGGGGGATACCCGCGTTCAGCGCCCGGTATAATTCGCCCCCGGACGCAATATCCGCACCACTTCCCTCAGAGGCCATGAGCCGAAGGATGGCGAGGTTGGAATTGGCCTTCATGGCAAAGGCCACGATGTGGGGGACTGAGTCGAAGGCCCGGTCAAAAGCACGAAAATGACGGACGAGGGTGGCATAACTGTAAATGTAGCAAGGGGTCCCGTATTCCTTGGCAATGCGCTCAAGGGGCACATCCTCGCAGTACAATAGGTCCTCTTGATAGTGGAAGTTATGCATCCTGCGTGATCTCTTCCAGCAATTTCGAATCTGGCAAGGTGAGTCCTACGAGGGCAGAGTCGAACGCATCCCTGAGTTTGCGGTACCGTAACTTGGCATAAGGGGTCACCGATTTGAGGGTTTCGCTGTCGAAGAGCGCATGGATGGCGCTGGGAGTGGCCTGACGAAGGTGTTCAAAATTCACCACGATATCCATTCTGGCTTGCTGCGCGGCGTCTTTGATCCGAGCCAAGAGTTCTCGGGCATTCAGGTGGTCCAAGGTCCCTTCAAGCTCAATGAATAACGCGGCAAAGGTGTCATGCCGCCGCCCGCGAATTTTTAAGAACAGGTCTTGGGGCGCGGTCGTGACCGTTTGTTTGAGTGAGTGAAGGGCATTCGGAATGAGATTTGCCGTCTCAACCGTCGGGAGCTTCGCTTGGAGATTTTTCAAGACCGTCGCGAGGGGCGAAAGGGTTCCTTTGGGACAGGAACGCTTGACCAGGTTCCGAAACTGTTTGTTCATAAGGAAGCGGGGCACCAGCCGTTGATGAGAATGGAGCAGGCGATGCCCAATGGATGGCCAGGAGTAGAGTTGGTGGTTCGCCCAGAAGAAGCCCTCTTGCAACTGCTCCGGAGTCATTCGTTTGGGATGGAAGACCACATGCTTGCCGTCATATTTGGCCCAGTCGCGGTCGAAGATTCGCCCTTCCCGCTCATACCGGTCGAAGAGGGCCGTCCCAGGGAGAGGTGTCAAGATGTTGAAATACGCCAACTCGACTCGATTCCTGATGAGAAATTCCAGGGTCGATTCAAAAACAGATTCGTCGTCGTTGTCGAACCCAAAGACGATCCCGGGATTAACCATGATCCCGTGGTCATGGAACATTTTGATTTGGTCCTCAAACTTGCTTACCTGGTTGAATCCCTTATTCGTCTCATCGAGGGAATCTTCAGAAATGGATTCCAGGCCCACGAACACGGACACACACCCGCTATCCGCTGCGAGTTTGACCATATCCCGGTCATCGCCAAGGAACATGGTGGCCTGGCATCCCCATTTAATGTTGAGGGACTTCATGGCCTCCCACAGTTCCCGGCAGTAAGCCCGGTGACTGTTGTGAAGATCATCCACAAATGCCACGATGGAATCTTCTTCGAGGCCGGCCCAGATCCGCATTGATAACGTGAGAGCTTCCCGAAGCGAGCCCTGTGATATCCGCTCCACCAATCCGGAGCGGATCCATTCCTTCACCCGCTTCATTTCCGCAATCACTTCGGGCACGGGACGCCGCCTGGTCGTTTTTCCATTAAAGGGCGACACGCTGCAAAACTCACAGTCAAAGTGGCAACCCCGTGTGGTAAAGGTGCAATGCCGGGTCATGTAAGAATCCGGGCTCAGCAATTCGATCCTGGGGCTTTTGTACTTGTCGAGGTTAGGAAATTGATCCATTCGATAGAGGCGTTTCATGGTTCCTGCTTCGAAGTCCGCCACGACTTGGGGCCAAAGGTCTTCGGCTTCTCCGCAGACAATCGTGTCACAATACCGAAGGGCTTCCTCGGGACAAAAGGTGGGGTGCACGCCGCCTAACACCACCTTTTTCCCACGTTTCCGAAATTCAGCGGAAATCTCGTAAGCGCGCGGCGCATAGCAGCTCATCACAGAGATCCCGACCAGATCGCAGGGTTCATCGAAGTCAATATCCTGCACGGCCTCATCAACCAGCTTGACGTCCCATCCTGGAGGGGTATAGGCGGCAATGACCGGCAGGCTCAATTTGGGAAACCAAATCATCCGGCGTTCGCTGGCTGTCATGCGGTAGGGGTTGTTCCTCGGGTAGGGATCAAGTAACAACAAGGTCCGAGTGTGAGTGCTTGCGGGGTGGTGGGTCATGTATCAAGTCCTCCTAACCTTTTTTGATCCAAATTCCAATGCGTGATCCATTTTCTGTCATCCTGATGAACGATTGTACCTTGATGTGGTTTCCTTAAAGAATGATGCCCCTTATCGACTCCCTATGGGGCTTAAGGGAGGGAGGACCAAGGTGTCTTCCTCAATAGGAGCGATATCCTGAGGTGTGGAATCCTTTTCAGGGTTCGCCTGTTGTTGTTCTTTGAGGAGTTTGGCTTCGATTCCAGTCTCCTCAGGAGGTATGGGTGCGCCGACGGCTCCACAACCAACCATCATTCCCAAAAAAGCCAGGGTTACGAATCTTCTCTCAACCCGAAACCTCCGAAACTGACGTGCACCGTGCTGATTCATAAAGAGGCAGCCAAGGCCTTTCGTGGAGCAGAAGCATGAATGGCCTTTTCCATGGCTTTCAACTGGGTTTCCACTTGGTGTCGTGCAGTCCCGCCAAACTGGGCTTTGCGGGCTATCGCCCCTTCCGGTGTCAGCAGGTGCAATGCGTCCGACCCAAAATGGGGAGAGGCCTCCTGAAGGTCTGATAGCGTGAGTTCGTGGAGTTCCTGGTTTTTCCCCAAACAAGTCCGAACCAGACGTCCCACGATGCCATGCGCTTCCCTAAAGGAGATTCCCTTCATCACCAAATAATCCGCTAGCTCAGTGGCCAGAAGAAATCCGGACCCGACAGCCTGAGCGATGACATCTCGCCGCACCCGAAGCCGCTTCACCAGCTCGGAATAAATCTCCACGGAGTCTAAGACCGTGTCAATGGCGTCAAAAAGCGGCTCCTTATCTTCCTGAAGGTCACGGTTGTAACTCAAGGGTAGCCCTTTCAGCATGGTCAGCACCGCCAATAAGTGCCCGTACACCCTGCCCGTTTTTCCGCGAACTAACTCAGGAACGTCCGGATTCTTTTTCTGCGGCATCATACTGCTCCCGGTACAAAATCCGTCCGGAAGCTCGATAAAACGAAATTCCTGGGAAGACCATAAGACCAACTCCTCACTCAAGCGCGAAAGATGCATCATGATGATGGAAAGAGAGGCAAGGACCTCAACCACGAAATCCCGATCAGACACGGCATCGATGCTATTCCTGGTGACGTGGGGAAAGCCAAGAAGTTTAGCCGTAAAAAACCGATCCAGGCAATAGTTGGTGCCGGCCAATGCCCCGGACCCCAACGGCATCACGTCAACTCGACTGAGTGTGTCATGCAACCGACCCTTGTCTCGTTCCAGCATTTCCACATAGGCTAGCCAATGATGAGCCAAAAGGACCGGTTGAGCCCGCTGCAGATGGGTATAACCGGGCATGGTAACATCCAGGTGCTTTTTCGCGTGTCCGAGAAGGGACCCTTGAAGCGCTTGGATCCCTGTCTCTAAGGTTCCCAGGACGTCACGAAGGTATAATCGAAGGTCCAATGCCACTTGATCGTTTCGACTGCGGCCTGTGTGGAGTTTTCCTCCCAGTGGCCCGATGAGTTGGGTCAACCGTCGTTCGACGGCCATGTGAATGTCCTCATCCTCGGGAGCAAAGGGAAAGCATTCTTTTCGAAATTCGGTTCGAACCCGCTCGAGTCCATGGATCATGGTACGGCATTCTTGCTGGGAAAGGACCTTCGCCCGTTCCAGCGTTTTGCAATGGGCGATACTTCCCCGAATATCCTGCTCGAACAGTTTCCAATCGAAGGGGAGGGAGGAGGTAAAGCGTTCCACCAACACGTGGGTTTTTTCACGGAATCGTCCTCCCCACGGCTTATTTGAGGGCCTTGTGTCCCTCGTCGAGGTTGGCAAAAGCCGTTTCGGGCCTGCTGCACGGGCGGTGCGGGAGGAAGATTTTACGGCGCGGGATGGCTGAGAAGAGGACCGCATAAGCGTTCAGTCCCTTTAGGCTCTAACTGTTCGTTGCCCCCGGTGGATGGCCAGGCGTAAGGAGTTGAGGCGAATAAACCCACCCGCATCTCGATGGTCAAAGTGTTGTCCCTCTTCAAACGTGGCCAGGTCTCGTCGATATAAGGACCGGGTGGACCGGCGTCCGGTCACGGTGCAGTTCCCCTTGTACAGTTTAAGGCGAACCGTTCCGCTGATATCCCGTTGGGTCTCGTCGAAGGTCTTTTGAAGGATGAGGCGCTCTGGGGAGAACCAGTAGCCGTAATACACCAGCTCGGCGTAGCGTGGAATCAAGCTATCCCGCAAGTGCAACACTTCTCGGTCCATGGTGATCGATTCCAGACCGCGATGAGCGGCGTGGAGAATCGTTCCGCCCGGTGTTTCATACACGCCTCGTGATTTCATGCCCACGTATCGATTCTCCACCAAATCCACCCGTCCGATTCCATGGGTTCCGCCTAGGCGATTCAGGGTCGCCAATAAGGTGGCTGGAGACAGTCGCTGTCCATTGACCGCCACAGGATTCCCACGCTCAAAATCAATTTCAATGGATTGGGGTTTATCGGGGGCTCGCTCCGGTGAAACCGTCATGTGGAAGATCGACTCGGGAGGAGCCTTCCAGGGATCCTCCAAAATGCCTCCCTCATAACTGATGTGAAAAAGATTTAGGTCTGTACTATAGGGGTTGGCCTTGCTGGCTGTCACGGGAATTCTGTGGGCCTTCGCATACCGGATCAAATCTTGACGGGACCGGAAGGCCCATTCGCGCCAGGGGGCGATAACCGCGAGCTTGGGGTCCAATGTGGCATAGCTCAGTTCAAACCGGACTTGATCATTGCCCTTTCCCGTGGCCCCGTGACTGACGGCTTGGGCCTTTTCCCTCCGGGCAATCTCTACCTGCCTCCGAGCAATCAACGGCCGGGCGATAGATGTGCCGAGCAGGTAGGACCCTTCATACACGGCATTGGCCCGGAGCATGGGGAAAACATACTCTTGGACAAAGGGTTCCCGAAGGTCTTCCAGGTAGACTTTGGAGGCACCCACCGCTAAAGCCTTTCGTTTTACCTCTTGAAGGTCCTCGCCTTGGCCGATGTCGGCACAGAACGCCACCACCTGGCAGCGGTATTCCTCCTGGAGCCACTTCAAGATCACTGAGGTGTCGAGGCCACCGGAATAGGCAAGAACGACCTTTTGGATGGGGGAGGCTGAGCGATGGGAAGCCGGGGAGGTTTTGGCTGAACGCTTGCGCGGTTTGGTCATGACCAGGGACGCCCTAGCCATTCAGTCAAGATCGCTTTTTGCATGTGCAGGCGATTTTCCGCCTGGTCCAGCACGACGGATTGAGGTCCATCAAGAACGGCGGCGGCAATTTCCTCACCTCGGTGGGCGGGCAAACAGTGCATGACAATGGCATTGGGTCGGGCGACGGCGAGCAGTGTTTCATTTAACTGATAGGGGGCCAAGGCTTTCAATCGGCGAGATTGCTCCTTCTCCTGTCCCATACTGGTCCACACGTCTGTATACAACACATCGGCGCCCTTCGCCGCGACGGCTGGGTCATGGGAAATTTCAATAGCGGCACCGGACTGCGCCGCTATCTCGCGCGCCCAATCCGTGATGCGCTGGTCCGGCTCGTAGCCGGAAGGGCATCCGATTGAAATGTGCATACCCACTTTGGCTGAAGCTTCCATAAGCGAATTGGCAATGTTGTTCCCATCTCCCACATAAGCCAGCTTGAGACCGTTTAACCGCCCTTTTTTTTCTGTAATGGTCAGAAGGTCGGCCAAGGCCTGACAAGGGTGGCACAAGTCGGTGAGTCCGTTAATAACCGGAACGGTCGCGTAGCGGGCCCACTCTTCCAGGACGGCTTGATCATAGGTCCTGACGACTAACCCATCCAGGTAGCGCGAGAGGACCAGGGCCGTATCCGCAAGACTTTCACCCCGACTTAATTGGATCTTCTCTGCGGGCAGAAAAATGGCCTGGCCTCCCAGTTGATTCATTCCAGCTTCGAAGGAAACACGGGTGCGCGTGGAGGGTTTCTCGAACAGCAGGCCCAAGGTCATCCCGGCCAGCCATTGCGAAGCCCGACTGGAACGGTCCATCGCCTTCAGGTCGCGGGCGATTTGCAAAAGCCGTAAGACTTGGTTAGCTGGGATACCAGCGACGGTGAGGAGATCCTTTCCGCCACAAGGGACCGAATCAAGGGAAGAGTTGGCGGGCCGGTTTGGTATGGAATGTCCTAGGATCGTCACGGCATTACACCCGTTTGTTCAACACCTCAGAGAGCACCTTCAGGACCTGGTCAATTTCAGCCTTGGTAATGATCAGGGGGGGAACCAATCGCAACACACGGTCCATCGTGCAATTAATGATAATTCTTCGCGCGAGGCAGTCCTGAACAATCGCATTTCCATCGATGGATAATTCCACTCCTTGGAGAAGCCCGAGTCCACGAACCTCTTGGATGAGAGGAATGCGCCCTCGTAATTCCTGCAACCCTTTGGCCAAGTGGGACCCCACGCTTCGACTTTTTTCGAGTTCCCCACCTTCCAGAAGGACACGCAGGACTGCGAGGGCAGCCGCGCAGGCGAGTGGATTCCCGCCGAAGGTTGAGGCATGGCTCCCAGGCTCAAAGGCGGAAGCCACTTCGTCGGTTGCCAAGCAGGCGCCGATGGGCACTCCCCCGCCCAGACCCTTGGCGAGAGTCATCATGTCGGGTTGAATGCCAAATTGCTCATAGGCAAACAGGGTTCCCGTCCGTCCTATCCCAGTTTGAACTTCGTCAAAAATCAGAAGAATGTGGCGGTCCGTGCAAAGTTTCCGGAGGTGGTGGAGATAAGCCTGGTTTGCGACCACCACCCCGCCTTCCCCTTGAATGGGCTCCAATAAAATGGCGGCAGTCTTCTCGTCGATCTGGGCTTCCAGGGATGGCACGTCATTAAAGGTGGCGTACTTGAATCCTGGCAGTAAAGGGGCATACCCGTGCTGGATCTTGGCCTGCCCCGTGGCGGTGAGTGTGGCCATGGTCCGACCGTGAAAGGAATTCCTCATCGTCACGATTTCATACCGGTCCGCCCCAAATTTTTGGGTGCTATATCGACGGGCAAGCTTAATCGCTGCTTCATTGGCCTCGGCCCCGCTATTGCAGAAGAATACCTTTTGAGCAAATGAGTGCTGGACCAGCATTTCGGCCAGGAGAACTTGAGGCTCTGAGTAATACAGGTTGGAGGTATGAATGAGGTGGCGGGCCTGCTGCCCGATGGCAGCCATCAAATCCGGATGGCCATGTCCCAGAACATTCACGGCGATTCCGGCCACGCAATCGAGATATTCCCGCCCCTCCGAATCATAGACCTTGCACCCGCGACCCCGCACAATGGAGAGAGGTACGCGGCTGTAAGTATTCATCAGATAGCGGGCGGTGTATCGTTCAATCTCTTCGGTGAGCATACAGGCGAATCCCCGCGACAATACAGGGGAATCTAGCATAGGGGTTCTTAGAGGTGCAATACACTTCTCCCTCTCCTCACACCTCACGTTTCACCCCTCACGGCCTATGTCCTACCCTTGTGCAGGTGAGGGAAGGGTGTTATAACCACGCGCCATGAAAGCCTGCACCTCTTGTGAACAACAGAACCCTGATGATGCGCAGTTTTGTCTTCGATGCGGGACCTCCTTTGCCGAGGTCGCTCCCCTGCCTCAGTCGGAGGCCTTCCAGGATGAAAGGCAGCTCTGGCGTACCCTCATTGGCCCCCATAAAGCGATTCAATTCTGGCTCGCCGAAGGCTGGTCTTGGAAACCAGCCGCGGAATATTACCTGGAGACATTCAAGCGCTTTAAAACCAGCGCAGGTCATCGGTTTAGGGTGACCTGGCACTGGCCTGCCTTTTTATTTGATCCCTTTCTGTGGTTCCTTTACCGCAAGATGTACATGTATGCCTTGATCTATGCCCTTGGGCCAGTTGTGTCAGCGTATATAACCGGTGATGTTACCGTTGGAATCGTATGGCGGATTATGGCGGGTGTGAGCGCAAACTATATTTATTTTTGGCATCTTAAGGATCATTTGGCGAAGATCACCTCCCAGCAAGGTCTCGATCACATGGCTCGGTTGCGGTTGATGGAGGAAAATGGTGGAGTTCAGCCGTACGTCTTATGGTTAGGGCTGGTCTTGCACCTGTTAATGATTGGGGTGATCATCGCCGCCATGGGAGAGGGGCCACCAGAGGGCGATCCTTTTCCTGAAACGGAGTCCCTGCCCAAATTCTTTTAACGTGGATGCGTGCCAGAAGTTAAGGCTTACTCTTGCTGGGTTGCGAGACTTGCCAGGCGAACCAGGTTTGAAACCACTCGTAATCACTTTGGTAGGCCGTATAGGTGGCGCGAGTGCCTTCTCCTTTTTCCTTAAGGAGGGTGTAGGTGCGTGGCCAGTTTTTGGTCCACCAGGATTTGAGTTCGCCAGAGGTGAAAGGCTGTTCATTGGGTGGCCAGATCCCCGCGGCCGAGATGATTTTGGCAATGAGTGGCCAATACCGATCTTTGCCCATTCCTAGGCTCCGAAAATGCTCTCGAAGGAGAAAAACTACCCATACCTCTGCACTGTGTTTTTTATTGTGCTTGAAGGGTTGGGTTTGTCGTAACGGAATCGGATCGAAATTTTTTATAATAGAGGTGTAATCTGGTCCTCCATAGCCGGAGGTGATTTCGGCGATGCCTTGGAGCATGTTGGCCAGCTCCACTTCGACCACCGGAGGTGACCGCGGTGCCTCCTGCCCGAATGGTGAGGAAGCCGTGAGAAGATCAATCAGGGGTTTCAATTCGCGCAGCCGGGCGACGGCGGCGTTGAGGATTTGCGCGGATTCAAGCCAATAGTCCGGGTCGTTTTTTGAGGTACGCTCCCGGCCTGGTGGAGGAAGCACGATCGGGATCCAGTGTCGAAGCAAGACAAAGAGGATGTAGTTGAGGTCTCCCCCCGCTTGGTCTATCTGTTCTAAGATGTCATGAGGGCCAGCGGGGCTGTGGAAAAAGTTTTCACCTTTATCCCCAACACCAAGGTGGGTCGCGAGGGTCTTCCACCATTCAGCGCGTTGTGGCCAAATCTGCGATGCTGGCATGGGTTCCGTCCGGAGAAGGAGAGGGCCTCGACATTTTCGCCCGGGAGGCGTGTGGCATGGTACGGCCTGTTTGAGGGCAAAGCAAGCGCGGAGGGAGGATTACGGCAAACTCCGTTTTTGACCTGGGTCATGGAGGACGGTGAGGGAAGGTGAGAAAGGATTGGGGGGGTGACCCATGGCGCAGATGGTTCTGATTCGGCACGGTGAATCGCAATGGAATCTTGAAAATCGGTTCACCGGGTGGGTCGATGTGCCACTGAGTCCCAAAGGTGAACAGGAAGCCCGGGAAGCGGGGGAAAAACTTCGTGACTTTCGGTTTGCTCTGGCTTTTACGTCAGTGCTGAAGCGCGCCGTGCACACGCTGGAGATTGCGTTGGAGGTCATCGGCCTGCCGGATCTGCCAATTGAAAAAGATCAAGCTCTCAACGAACGTATGTATGGGGATTTACAGGGCCTCGATAAGGGGGAGACGATTAAGAAATATGGCGAACATCAGGTGAAACTGTGGAGGCGCAGCTACGATGTGAGGCCCCCCGGAGGAGAAAGTTTAAAGGATACAGCGGACCGGGTGCTCCCCTACTACCAACGGCGGATATGGCCTGAATTATCGGCTGGTCGAAACCTTCTCGTGGTAGCGCATGGAAACAGCTTACGAGCTTTGGTCATGCATCTCGACAACCTGTCCCGCGAGGAGGTTTTGGAATTGAACATTCCAACCGGAGCCCCCCTTTTTTATGAATTGAATGGGGAGGGAAAGGTGCTGATTCACCGGTATTTGTAGCAGAGTGCGGAAGCGGGGCAACATCCCACCCATGTATGGGAAATAGCAGGAAAATGGGGACAGGCGCCGGCGGGGACTGCCCCCCTTCTGTGCCGGAGCCAGTCCCCATTTTCGGAACAGCCTTCTAGGTCATTTCATTTTCAATCCTCTCAGCGACCTCGCCAATCTCCTCCATAGGCACAAGGTCGGCCAAAAGACCCAGGACCTTCTGGTGATCTTCAGGTCTGGTCACGCCCTTTGATTCCAGAAAATCGGAGGATTCACTGATCACGGCAATCGGGTCACCTCCTTGTTGGGTAATTTCCTCCCAGGTGGATCGCCGGTGCTCCACTTCCTGAAAATACTCATCCACCGGAACCTCGCCCAGCTCAAAATCAGTGACCCAGGTTCTTCGGATGCACTGATAAAGCTCCTCGAAAATCGTCTTCCCGATAGGGTCTGGAGCTCCAACTCGAAGGGCACACCCGGTCCAGAATAAACTCAGAGAAAGAAGCTCTTTAGTAAATTCCTGAGCTTGATAAGCAGACCCTTCGATGCCGTACTCCTCCAAGGTTGCGGAGGGGACTGCATGTGGGATAACGGAAAGCAAGGCTTCAGCGGCCTCTTTGGGAGTTAAGGGCATGGAAAGCCAATCCTTCAAACCTATTCTAAGAGAAGTGGACTCGCAGAATAGGAGACTCCTTTCGAAAGCGCAATCTCTTTACTTGCCCTTCGCGCTCGCCGCTGAAGCTCTGGCGCGCAAGCAGCAGAAAGTCATAGGTACCCGTCCTCCGCAGTAGCCTGCTACGGCAGGTGGCAAAAGCCGTGGGACTCCACCTTGACACTGAAACTGGGGTGGTGCCAGGCTTCAACCAACATCTCTTTCCCGAATGACCGCAGAAGGGGTTTACCCCATGTCCTATGTCTTGATAGCCATAGCTGGGCTGTGGATGGCCGATGGAGTGGCCTTGCTGGTGGTTCCAATCCGCATCATTGGACTCCTCAAGGACTCACTTGCCGTATCGCCTGTCATTTTAAAATGGTCAGGGCTCGCCGCGGTGCTTGGGGTTATCCTCATAGTGGGAACGGAAGAGCTTTCCTATCAACCTCTTTGGTTCCTGGCGGGACTAGCCATGATTGTCAAAGGGATCTTTTTGGCTACGGCTCCGTCTCATTGGCGACAACCGGTGATCGAATGGTGCTTGGGTCGAGAGCCGGTTGATTACCGGTTCTGGGGGCTCGGGCTATGCGCCTTATCGGTACTTCTGTTGGATGCTGTTGGATGGTTGAGGGCCAAGTGATTCGGTGGTAAAGCCATGGTGGCGTTGGCGCTATTTTGGATGACCAGCCTGTCCTGGGGGGCCATGGGAATAACAATGACGGTTCTGCCGGAAGTCTGGCTGGCCTTTCTGAACCGATTGATGAACGATGCCTGGCGTCGGTTTTGGGTGACTCAGGGAATGATCTTGGGAGGACTGGTTCTGGCTATTGGCACCACCACGTTTCAGGGGTTTTGGCTTTGGGTGGCCTGCGGTTTTATTGCCGTGGGGAAAGCGTGTATCCTTCTTGGGTCCTCCGAGGCTTTTCGAACTCGGCTCATGCAAATCGTGAGGAGGTGGCCATATTGGGTGTATCGGGGTTGTGGGCTCGTAACGCTGGTTCTGGCCGTCCTCTTGGCTGCGGACGTCATGTTGCATGGATAAAAAACACCAGGAATTGAATGAAGAAAGCCGGCTCACTCAACTATGGGAGGCTCATCAGTCGGCGGGGTGGCCTTCTGCGCTTGGTCCGCAAGAGGGCGAGTTAATGATGCTGGATACGGTGATCAGCGGGTGTATCACCTATTTTTTGGAGTCCGAGGGTGAGCTCGATCAGCAGCGAGTGGAGATCCTGCAAGGGTGCTTGACTGATCTTGATCACCTCCTCCCTGAGTTGGAGGAGGAAGCCGTTCCCTATTTCCAAAGATTGCGGGCCCTTGGCTCGCTCCTCTTAGCAGGATGTTGAAAAAGTCCGCCAGCTTTGTTCTCGTGGCGCTTGGAGGCTCGACGTACCGAACAGAGTACACCTCACCTCCCTAGCCTTCGCCGAAGCGGCTTCGCGCCGGCAGGTCGCTTGCTGCGGCCGCGCTGGACGGCCTTTATAGAGTGGGTAAAGCCTTAGCGTTGAATAAGAAGCGGGCGATTTCCAATTCTGAATGAACGGCGAGGAAAATGGGGACTGGCTCCGGCACAGAAGGGGAACAGTCCCTGATCAGGGCAGCCCCCGCCGGTGCCTGTCCCCATTTTCATGAAACCGGCGAGACGTCCTGAATTAGATCTCGAGTTCCTGCCCTTCTTGTAGGATGGTGAGGTTGGGGATTCCCAGTTTCGAAAGTTGGTCGGTAATCTGGTCTCGGAACGGGGGCTTAATGTGATACACATAGAGTGGAAGTTCCGGTCGACCGATCTTTTTAAATTCCTGTGCTAAAAGCGACGGCGTTAAATGCTTGGCTATTGAGGCCAGTTCCTTCATTTCGTCGGGAAAGGATGTTTCAATGAACGCGGCTTTGAGGTTGGGGACCTTGGCCGCCATTTCCCAAAGCGCGTGTGTTTCATAGGTGTCGCCGCTATAAAGCCAGGAAGAATCGTTATCTCGAATAATAAAACCCACGGTTGGAACCGAGTGGTTAACTCTAACAGGGGTGAACCCTATCCCGGATAGCCAGGTTTCCTGGCCTTCAGGAAGAACGACATCTTTCAGAATAGGTTTGTCCCGGGTTGGCAGGGCAAAGAAATTGGGGAACACCTGATCATTGAAAATATGGTTCTTAAGCCCATTGAGGACCTGGGGTATACTCGCGAGGGTCATTGGGTCATCCGAGATTGCGGCCAGATTGTCCACCAAAGGCGGCAACCCCTTCACATGATCCAAGTGAAGGTGAGAGAAAACGACATGACGGATTCTTTTTTGCTCATCCAGAGTCAACTCCGACGCCCCGGTTCCGGCATCGACCATGAGAACATCGTTGATGAGGAACCCTACGCTTCGACACTGGTGGGTGGTATCTCCCGTTTCAAGGAGCATGTCGGAACCATGGCACCCCAATACTTTGATTTTCACTGAAATTCCCTTCCCGCCCCAGCCGTGACTTGCAAGAACACCGCGAATTCAGCCGTTTGGCTTATCGTCTCATTCAAACTTGAGGTCTCCAAAGTTTCCCAGCCAGTGAAATCGAACCCTTGAAAAGAGCCCACCACTATATCTCAGGCCTTCATCAGAAACCAGTAGAAGGCATCACATGATTCATGTGATATCTATCACATTCCCCCCCCAATCCGGTGATCAGAGCCTCGGTGTTTGGATGACCCTCAAATGGCCAAGGGGGCTAACACTTAAGTACACCTTCCTATGGTGGTTTGGCAAGTTCGCGAAAAGTAGGAATCCCCGTGGAACTCTCCGTGTCGCACCCCACAAAAGGCTTGATGTCAAGAGATGGTCGGGGTGGATCCCCATGTTTTGGTGGTGCGACCTTCATAATTCTTCTCATGTGCCCAGGCTCGATTCCGCACCCAACCCCTTCGGGAAGAAGAGGTTGAAAACAAAATAGTTCTCGTTGCTTACCAAATGAACCTGAATGGTTGGATTGCCCTTTGTTAACCGTCCGAGTTCTCTGGCCACGCTAGTGCCGGCGACCCCCCCCAAGCATGACCATTTGTTTGGGTTCTGATTCTTTCATGGGTTTCCCGCAGGATGTTTAGGAGTGGACAAAAAATAAGAGGAAGAGGGGAAATGTCCTTCAGGGGAAGGTCGATAACCTAAAAACCCGTCGGGCTTAGTAGGGAGAGGGCAAAAGGAAAGGTTCCCTGGTATCATGAGAACGGCAAGTGGAATCAAGACCCGTCAACCCAGTTTGAGGAAAAAGGATCGATGCGGGTTCATCGAGGGGAAGCCTTGGGAGGTTGGTATGGGAGATGAATGTAAAAGGTGGTGCCGGTCCCAATCTCACTCTCCACGGTGATCCGGCCTCCATGAGCATCTATGACGTCCTTGACGATTTTTGTGCCTAACCCTGTGCCGCCAACTTTCCGGCTCGTCGCCTTGGCCGTGAAAAGGCTGTCTCGAACCTCAGCGGGCATGCCACGACCGGTATCCTCCACCGCTAGAATAATGCCTTTCCCCGATGGATCGGGAGTTCCGCGAACAACAATGGATCCGCCTCGGGGTACTTCCGCAATCGCGTTATTCACAAGATTATAAAAAGCGTTAAACAATCGACGTTCGTCGGCCTCAATATTGGGTAATTTCTCAAGGCCGGTGCTGGTTAAGGTAATACCCTTTTCTTCGGCCACGAAGCGCAGAGTTTCATTCACCACAGTGATGACATCCACTACCCTACAGGGACCAAATGTCGGTGGGGTACTCAGCCCCTTCACGCAATCAGCGATTTCCTTCACACGATCCTGAATGCGGCGGGCATTGGTTTCTAGCATTTCAATGACTTCATGGCACAATTTATGGCTAGCCTGGGCTTTCGCCATTTCGATATTGGGTAGGTGGGCAAAGACCTCGTCCACCTCCTCTTTCAAAAGTGAGGCTCCACAAAGCACCGGCATCAGAAGATTCTTCACATCGTGACCGATGTCACCTAATACCCGGACCACCTCGGCCAATCTGGCTTCTTCGATTAACCGGGCTTCCTCGATGGAGATGGCAGTGAAAGAGGAAATAATGGTCAAAATAGCGACGTCCTCTTGATCCAGTTCCCCATCTTTCTTATTCATGACCTCAAGAACGCCGATGGGATCGCCTTCCCATCGTTTTAAGGGCAGGGCGATTATGTCATGCGTGGTGTATCCGGTTGCCTCATCAATATCTCCCAAATGTCGTTGGTCTTGTTTGACATCTTTGGTCACCACCGGCTCCGCAGTTTGAAAGACGGAGCCAGCAATGCCTTTATCCCACGGGAAAGCCGTCCCTCGAGGAGGAGCCTTTTCCCCGATAGCGTGGTAAAAGACCAACTGTTTGGAATTCGGGTCAGCGAGGAGGACGCACCCGGCTTGGCCATTGACCACCTCCAGGGCAATCCGAAGGGCCTGCTCAACCAACTCCTCAACGCTCAGGTGCTGAAAGAGGGCCTGACTAATTTGCCGGGCGGCGTCTAGCTCTCGGTCCCGGCGTTCAAGCCGCTGGCGAATTTGTTCGTCGGTAAACTTAGCAGTGGCCATGACGCCTCCCTTTGGCTCACCCTCCAAACCGGGTCCCACTTTACTACAGCGAACCTTTCGATTCCAAGGGGCAACCGCGTATCGCCAGGGAAGAAATCAAGCAATTCCCAGCGCATGAAGCCTCGAAGATGGGCTCAGATTCCCAGTTGAATATCCTGCGAAAATTGTGCGGTGAGAAAGCCTTGTGCCGTCTATGCCCTCCCGTTGCTAAAGAATTGATCAGCATGACCCATGCCAAGTAAGAAGCAAACAGAAAATCTGGCGAGTTCTTTTTACAGTTGGGATTGAAATACAAAAAGAAAAAACAAATCCGGTTATTCTCGTGGTAACGAAAGGGTAGAGAAAAAATTCCAAGTCTGTATTCCATTCGATACAAGGAGGTATCTAAAGATAACCCAATCATGGGTTGAACATCTCTTCCCATCTCGAAGGTTGAGGTCCGGGGGGGAGTAAAGGAAGGATCAGAAATCCGCATGGGCATGGAGTGTTGTCATCATAAGCCAGTCGTAAAAAAGGTCGAGAACCCTCAGGGTGGATGTGAAAGAGCTTTTGCCATGGAGTCGCTCCTCGGCATTCCGCCTTCTCCGGCTTTCTACATCAAACTCCAGTGGGAGGCATAGATCCTGCAAAGAATATTTCCCTAATTAGCCCAGTCATTCTTGACCCGAATAATGAAACTGGGTACAAGCCAGTGTTCTCGGCTTCTCCCCTACTTTGAGGTGCCCTACCAGCTTATGAGTACGAAGGTTCAGGGTCCTTCACGCGGTGGCAAAGGGTGGTTCAGGAACGGTGGCGCCTCCCCACTTCATCTAGTGGCAAGCGGCATCCTTTGTGGGAGCCTGATAGTAGGGGTCCTGGGGAGCAGTCACGCACGAGGGCAGGAATCGTTGGCGGATGTCCTGGTTGCCGAGGGGGTCTTGGCCAGGGGTGAAAAGCAGTTGGCGAAAGCCCTCCAGCTCTTGGAAGAGGCTCTGGACCTTTACCCCAATCACGTGGAAGCCATGTATTACGCCAGCCTGGTGCTCCTTGAGCAAAACCGGATGGACGACGCCATCGCGAGGCTAGAGCAGGCGCACAGCCTGGAACCGGACAATGTCTCTATCGCATACCAACTGGGGGTGGCGTACTTTTCCCAAAAACAGTATGACAAGGCCCAGCCCCTCCTGACCAAAGTCTTTGAGGAGAGTCCGGGGACGAACAATGTGGGCTATTACGTCGGGTTCATGCGGTATCGCCTGAAGGATTACCAAGGTGCAATTGGGGCGTTCCGCGGGGGCGCGTCGGAGGATCCGCGAATTTTGCAGTTAACCCGGTTCTATGCCGGCCTATCCCTGGCGATCCTGGGATTGCCCGAGCAGGCCGCAGGGGAATTGGAGGAGGCCATGCGGGTTCGCACGGTCTCGCCGCTGACCGGCCCCGCCGATCGATTACGGGATACTCTGGTCGCGGCCCGGAAGGGGGAATCCCGGTTTGGGGGTCAGGTGCGAATAGGCGCGTTTTATGACACCAACGTGCCAGTCATCCCCAAGTCGACGGGTGAGACCATAATCATCGAACCGCTCCGGAGCCGGAAAGCCAGATCGAGCGGAGAATTAGCCTCATTCCGGTTTGACCAAACCTGGTTTCGGGAGGGGCCAGTTGAAGGCACCCTGAGCTATTCGTTTTTCCAGACGTATGACAATGACCTCCCAGCCTTTAATGTCCAAAACCATTTAGGAGCCCTTGGGGGGTTTTATCGAACTCTCGTGATGGAAATGCTCGTGCAGGCAGGCATCCAGGGATCCTTCGACAAAACGTGGCTAGGAGGGAACAACTTTCTCGACCGGTTTTCAGCCTCGGTTTTTGGGACCGTGGTGGAAAGCTCGCTCCACCTGACGACCGTCCAGGGCAGGGTGCAAATCAAGGATTTCTTGGGTGGCGACCTATCGCAGGTGGCTGAAGTCTTACGACAGGCAGTGGCGGAGGATGAACGAAGCGGGACCAACTGGATGGTGGGGTTCACCCACCTCCTGCGGTTTCAAGGGGACAGGCACTTGCTTCGGGGAGGCTATCAGTTGGATACGGATGCCACCCTGGGAGACAATTTTAGCTATACGGGACATCGGCTTCAGGCTGGTGGCATGTATACCTTGCCCTGGGAAGATATCCGGGTGCGGTACGATTACGACGTGCACTTTCGGATTTATGACCACCCCAATACCAGGTTTAGCCGGACTGGGGTCCTCCCGTTGGGGGCCGCTCCCGAGGTCAAGCAGAAAGTCACCGAGCAAACCCACATCCTGCGATTCGAAAAATCCCTGCCCAACAACCTCACGTTAGCGGTGGATTGGCAATGGACGTTCAGCCGATCAAACATTGACATCCTGTTTGATTTTGATCGCCAGGTCCTCACCTCAAGCCTCACCTGGGCGTTTTGATTGCCACCGAGGGTGCGCGGAACAACAGAACCAGGAAGAACCTGATCTGCCCTTCTGGCTCCCTCGCCCTTTTGGGGGAGAGGGGTGGGGTGGGGGGGGTAGTTTCATGGCCGGGGAGACCTGGGGTTCCCAAGTCGCACGAACCTGCGTGGTGATATGGGCGAAAAGGGCTGTGCCCTAAACCATCCCTCTTCCTGTTGCCTTTATGGCGTCATCCCTTCGATGTGCACGGCGGCGTTGTTGGTGGACCGGATCAAACTGCCACCTCCACCCACGGTGACGCCCGCCTGACCCAAGAACACGTGGGTACCGCCCCCGCCGTCGTGACCGTGCCGCCGGTGGCCGTGTGGACCGGGAACCCGCCCACGTTGCCAGTGGAGCCGATGGTGCTGGTGATCGGAATCGTGTGCCCGTCCC
Organism: Nitrospinota bacterium; assembly: GCA_022572725.1. Classification (GTDB taxonomy): domain Bacteria; phylum Nitrospirota; class Nitrospiria; order Nitrospirales; family UBA8639; genus JACZVJ01. Next base: position 24,456 of record JACZVJ010000038.1, read on the forward strand.
CAGTTTCGTCACGGTGGCTAATTGGCTCCTTCGATGATCACCTGGGCGCCGTCACGGACCCGAATGAGGCTCCCCCCTCCCACCACGTTCAAGCTTGCATCAGAACCATCATTGGTGAAGAAGTTTTGATTGAGGGTGATGGCGCTACCCAACCCCGCGTCTTCCACGCGGACGGGGATATTGGCAGTCCCGAGGTTGGCAGTGGGAGCAAAGGCGTTGGTGACGTTGATCGTGTTGACGCCCGCCCCAATACCGGCCAGCAACCCAGTAATATTCACCACCGTATTGGCGCCGACCGCATCGATCAGGAGCCCGTTCGTGATCGTGAGCGTGCTGCCATTGGCGAGTGTCAGGAAGGCGGCGCCGCCGGTGATGTCCAGCCGAGCCCCGCCGGAAATGGCAAGGAAGTCGCCGGTCGTCACCGTCAGCATGCTCTTGTCCAAGGTCAGGAGCGGCGTCGTACTCGTCACCTTGGACTGCATGGTGACGGCCAGGAAGTCCGTCTGGGAGGTGAAGACCGTGGGTGTGGCACCATTGACACCAGTGCCGAGGAGCCGGAATAAGGGGGCGGTGGCCTCCAGGAGAGCCGTGTCGAGGGTGACGCCTTTCTGGGTCGTCACCGTCGCACCGGCGGCCTCGAACAGCGGGCCGTCATGGTCGAGGGGTGTGTCGGTGGCGAGTGGGGGATTCCCGGCGGTATTCGTCCCCGTCAGGTCAAACAGGGAAGCCCCGGCATTGGTCGCCAGATTGTGCGTCCCGCCAAAGAGCGAGACCAGAGCGGGAACTTGCGCAGCGGTATTGTTCACCAGCGTCCCGCCGGCATTCACGAGAAGCAGGGAGCCGGAGATAGTGGGATCGGCCACGGCATTGAGCAGTTGCCCGCCCAAGGTCACCGAGCCGGTACTGGCGATTTCGAGGAGGTCGCTGCCCGCGCCTTGCACGATCAAGGTGCCGCCCTTCCCCACCCGCACCAACGGCGCGCGGCTGTTCACGTTCAAGGTCCCCGCGACATTGAAGAGATCCCCATTGGCCGTGACGGTCCCGGTGTTGAACACATCCAGCCCGGGGTGCAGAAGGGTCAGGGTGGCGGAGGCCGGAACATCCACTAACGT